>NZ_RQES01000012.1:0-300000 GCF_004769405.1 Leptospira selangorensis | reverse complement strand
TTAGAGCAAATCCTTAAAAAAAGAAAAGAAGAACTTCCCGAAAAATCCTATACTGCGGACCTCTTTCGAGGCGGCGTGGATCGTATCCTTAAAAAAGTAGGGGAAGAAGCTGGAGAAGTGATTATCGCGGCAAAAAACGCGGACAAAAAAGAACTCACTCACGAGTCCGCGGATTTACTCTTTCATTTACAAGTTCTTCTTGTGGAAAGAGGTCTTTCTCTTTCCGACATAGTAGAAGAACTTAAAAAAAGACATTCTTAAAAATCAGTTCAGACTTGGAGTTTTGTCCCACATTCAGGGCAAAACTTCGCTCCAAAAATTTCTATTTTAAATCCGCAGTTATGACAGAACTTTCCACCAAGCTGAGGTTTGGCGGAAGTTTCCGCTTTGGAAGAAGTTGTGGTGGTTGCACCTTGGCTGATCTTTTTGTCCTGCTCTTCTAATTCTTTTACTAAACCGGAAGAGATAGATTTGAATTCTGTCTCGGTCAATTTTCCGGTATCGAATTCAATTTTCAGATCTTTCAGGTTATCCAGAAGAACGTCCCTTCTATCAAATAACTCGGAACTTTTAGGATCCGTTTCGTAAGGGATTTGTTTTGCGAACATACTCACGTAAACGAATGGTGCCGCGATAATAGCGACCAAAACTATATAAAAGAAAATTAATAAAAAATCCATTATTTCTGTTTCTCCTCTATTTCGGAGATGTATTTATCAAAAGAAGAATGGTTTTCCGATTCTGTTGCGATTGCTGCTTTTGGAGCTGTCCTTCTTTTTAAATACAGATAGATAAGAAGTATCCCGAATGCAGCGGCAGCAGCGATACTAAAATCGATCCAAGAAGAATCCGGTTTGGCCAGAATGTCGGGACCAAAACCCATGATGACTCCTTGAGCCATTCCTTGGTTTCCGGTTTCGATAAACTTTGCGATGATAGGATCTGAAACAATATCTTGGCCAAATCCGTGGACCATTTTGTCCACGATCAAATCCGCGGATTCTCCAGCTCTGATCCTGTTCTCTATGAAAAGTTTGAGTTTTGCAGAAACTGTACAGTTATTGAAGGAACAACTTTTGATCGCGATAGATGGAATACAAATACATCGTATTCTTTCAGTCACATTATGGAATGTGCGGATTTGTTCTTGGTCGGTCAGATTCGTAAAAGTAGAATCTGCATTTACTGCACCGATCCAAATGAAAAATCCAAAAATTGAAATTAGGATTTTCTTATATAGGTTAGAAGAGACTAAAACTTTCATTTTTTATCTTCTCCTATCGGTAATAGGATCAATAGTCCGGATAAGAAGAACATCAAAGATCCTGCCCATATAAATTTCACCATTGGATTGACCCAGACTTCTAAATTCGCTACGATCTGATTCGGGAATTTCAGATATTTTGCAGCCTTGATCGCAGGATCTCTAGTAAAGAAAAAGTCCAGGAACATTCCTGGAAGATCCGGATTCTCATCCGAAAGATCCGCGTGCTCTATCGCTCCCAATTGGATATAAAGATCTTCTTTAGGGGTAGAAGAGATAGAAGGTTCACTAGTAGGAATATGTGTCTCAAAGTCCCCGCTCAAATGTGAAATTTGAGGATAATATCTTCTTTCGGTTACCATCGTATCAAAACTTTTCAGTTGTTTTTTGACTTCGAAGGTTGCCTCATGAGAAACGATTACGTTTCTATGATTGACTCCAGCTTCCGGATCTCCGTTTACAATCGGTTTGATCTTAAGAGTGGTTGCGCCAATCGTATAATCTCCTAAAATCGCAGTATCATCGCTCGTATAAATAAGCTCATTCGTAGGAGAAAATCTTAAGAAATAGAAAAACTTTACGGAAGTGTTCTGTTTAAATGCGTTTCCTGCAAGACCGATAAACAAAATTACCATGGATAAGTGAACCAAATATCCACCGTATCTTCTTTTGTTTTTCAGAAGCATTCTGAATCCGGCTTGGAGATAATTTTCTCCTTGGATAGCGGACCTTCTCGCCTGGATTCCATTATGATATTCTTGTACTATACCGGCTATCGTGAAGATCCCCAGTCCTACCGTCAGAACGCTATAAACTTCTCCTACTACATCACCCAGGCTATAATCACTGATGGAGAAATTGTTTTTATAATATAAAATATAGATCCCGGCTCCAATGATTCCAGCGATCAGAGGTTTTAATAATGTAGTGAAAAATATTTGGTCAGCGCCTTTTCTCCATGCAAGTAGTGGAGCCGCTCCCATAAGTAGGATGAGTAGAATTCCAGCAGGAACTCCCCAGGAATTGAACCAAGGAGCTTTATATTCTACTCCTGACAATAAAGGAGAGAATACTCCCAATAGAATGGAAAGTGTTGCGATCACCAAAAGGAAATTATTAAGTAAAAAACTTCCTTCTTTGGAAGTGATTGCTTCTAAATTTCTCTCCGGTTTCAGTCTTTCTTTTCTATAGATTAAAATTCCTAGATAGAAGAAGAAGCTTACGCCGATAAAAACTATAAACGGAGTTCCGATACTGGACTTAGAGAAAGAATGTGGTCCTTCTAAAACTCCGCTTCGAGTGATCCAGGTTCCGAGTAAACAGAAATGGAATGCCAGAATGATCAGAAGCATATTCCAAAACTTTAACATTCCCCTTCTTTCTTGGATGATCATCGAATGTAAGAATGCTGTGGAGAGAAGCCAAGGCATTAAACTTGCGTTTTCAACCGGGTCCCAGGCCCAATAACCGCCCCATCCTAATTCTTCGTAAGCCCATTTAGAACCTAAAAGTATTCCAGTTCCTAAGAAAAACCAAGAGAAGATACTCCATCTTCTTACGAATCTAAACCAGTTCTCTGATAATTGCCCTGTGATCAATGCAGAAGAAGCGATCGCGAATGGGATCGCAAAACTCACATAACCTATGTATAAGATCGGCGGGTGAATGATCATTGCCCAGTGTTGTAATAACGGATTTAATCCTCTGCCGGCGACTGCAGCAGGTTGGAATTCACGAAAAGGTTGTGCATCCGGAAAAAAGATCGCTAAGAATGAGAAGAAACAGGTGATCACTGCCAAAGAAAGATGCATAACCGGAATTCTTTCGTTTAGCAGATCTTTTGTTTGCCAGAGAACAACGAATGTAAATCCGGAGAGTAATAAATTCCAGAATAGAAGTGAACCGGAAGATCCAGACCAAACGGATGTCATCTTATAAAATAAAGGAAGATGTTCACTGGAATGCATCGCAACATAATAGTTGGATAGATCGGTCCTCATTAGTTGGACAACCAACACTATAAAAGCCAGAAGGATGACCGCAAAATTAGCCATCAAAGTATAACGGCCTAATTCTAATGCCCTAGAATCGTTTTTAAAAATCCCGTAACTTGTTTGGATAATGGAAAATAATAGGATGGAGAAGGAGGAGATGAGACAAACTGCGCCTAAATCATTCATTGTTCTTCTTCTTTATAACCTGCTTCGTATTTGGATGCACATTTCGCTTCTACCTTATCAGCAACCAGGACTCCGTTTTTCCAAACTCCGTCCACTCTTGCTCTGGCACCTTCTTTAAATGCGTCGGGTAATAATGTAGCTCCCGTAAAAAAAACTGGCACTTCTTTTTCGTTCAGTTGGAGAACAAACTTGGCAGTTTTTCCTTCCCGGATAAGAGAACCTAATTTTACGAATCCTCTTACTCTTAATAGATCATCCGCCTCGTATTTAGTGGTATTTGCAGCTAAATCGGAAGCATCTAATAAAGTATAAGAAGTTTCTTTAGAAGAAAAGAATGCGATTGTTCCCAAGGAAAGTGCGATGATACTCGCAAGTACGGTAAATTTCACGTTCATCTGTGTTTTAATTCCAGTCCTTAGACCAAGGATATCGGATACGGAGGGGAAGAAAAGTGGAAATACTCTCTCTAAATCCGTAAACGAATAGGCCTATTCTCTCTTTCCAAGCGATGCTTGTATTCTCCAGACTTTGGGAAGAAGGTATAAAATCGTCTATAGTCAGAATTTTGACTCTGGACCTATAGTCTGTTGGCCAAGGATGTATCTTGATCCCAGTGTTTGCAAATACCAGTAGAGACCTTTCCATATGAAATGCAGAAGTAATCAGGATTGCGGACTTCCATTTATTTCTACTAAAAAGTTCTGCCGTTTTTTCCGCATTCTCCTTAGTGTTCCTGCTTTCAGTCTCCAGAAAAACGACCTTTGTAGGAACTCCTAAAGATTCGAAAAATTGAAGAGCGAAGTCGGATTCTTTTCTAGTTTGGAAGAATAAATTCCCGGAACCTCCGGTGAAAACGATACGTGGCGCTTTTCTTTTTTGAAATAACCTTACAGCGTCAGTCATTCGTTCCGCAGCAGAAGTCAATTGTACCTGTTGTTCGTATAAGGCAAGATTGTCTACGGCCCCGCCCAAAACTAAAATTGCATCCGAGTTTTCCAGAGTTTCTAAACGGACCGGAGGATGTTTTTCTTCCAGGCCTTTGACCAACCATTGGGAAAAACTATCAGTGGCGGCGACCCAGATAATAAGTGTAGGAACTAAAACCCAGACCTTATGTTTGAATTTGGGAAGTCTGAAGGCAAAAAGTACCAACAAAAGAAGGGAAGCGGGTAGGGGAAATAAGAAGGCCCCTGCAAGTTTGGAGGCCGCAAAAAAGATCGTATCCATTTTTACTCTAAGAGTTTTCCACCCACTGCCCAATTCTCTCTGGAAACTTCATCGATCACGATATATGTGGATTCAGGAGGTTTTGCGGCAACTTTCGTAAGAGTTTCTGTGAATTCTTTAGTTATCTGCTGTTTTTGCTCTTTGGTTAGAGGCCCGGCTACTTTTAAATTGATATATGGCATATAATTCCCTGGTTTGAATAGGTTTGAGGACCGACTCAATGGTTTATTTCGAACGAGTATTACGCAACGGATTTTTTTTCTAAAATGGCAGGTTCGTTCAAGCCGAAACCTGGGAATCGGGTATATACTGAAACTGAAATTGTGAGGAGTTTTATCCATGAAATTCGCTAAGGAAATGGCCTTCTATTCCGCGTACCACCAAGAAAAAAGAAACGTGTGGATCCACGTGTTAGGAGTTCCTACCATCACCTTCACCTTATTTTTGGTGCTGAATAGATTAGAGTTAGTTAATGTTTTAGGTTATACAGTAACCGCTGCTACCGTATTTGGGATCGTAGTGCTTGCCTACTATTTCACCTTGGATTTTATTTTTGCTGCGGCGACTACTGTGGTCTTCGGATCTTTAATGTTTCTCGCTCAATACATCACCCTATCATTGACCGCTACCACTGCTTGGAGCATATTCGCAGTCGCTCAGTTGATAGGTTGGGGAGCTCAATTCTACGGACATTTTATCTTTGAAAAAAGCCGTCCTGCATTGTTCGACAATTTATTCCAAGCAGTAGTTTCTGCTCCTATTTTCGTAATTGCAGATGTGTTTTTCGAATTGGGACTCAGAAAAGATGTGCAAGAAGCGGTTCGTAAAGAACTCGCAGCACAAGGCAAATTAAAAAACTTCAGCACTGCTCATTAACATTCTCTCTTGCTTTTACGCAAACGCCCGCGTTTAGCGGGCGATTTTCTTTTCTATAATATTCAATATTTATTAAACGCAAAAATGGACTGCAACGTTCGTGTTCGCACCTAAAAACTTAGAAGGTTGTACACCGAACATTCTTTTGAAAGTCCTACTTAAATGTGCTTGGTCTGCAAAACCGGCAGCATGAGAAGCTTCGGTCAGATTTCCGCCTTCCTTCAAAAGTTTTGCTGCTTCATGTAGTCTCAACCAAAGTTGGTATTGTCTTACAGGAAGGCCCATTTGCAATTTGAAAACATGCATAAACCTTGTTTCTGAGAACCCTGTTTCTTTTGCAAGTTCCGGAACGGAGATGGAACCGGGAAGAGCGGATTTCATCCTAAGAGTTGCTGATAGAACTCTGGGGTCTAAAGAAACTCTGGAAGGTTTTTCAGTTCCTACACAAGCAAGAATATCTTCGAAAAGTTCTTTGGCGGCTTGGCAATTTATATTTTCATGAAATAGATTCTTACATCTTGAGAGAACGGGTTCTAAATTTTCAAAAGGGATCTCTGAGATTCCTTTTCTTCCAAACCTATCAGCAACAGATGCATAGTCGATACCATAGGGGTCGATCTGCAAAACGATCATATCGGAATTTTCTGCAGAAAGAGTATGATAAGTATTCGGAGCTAAAACCACAGCTTGGAACTCCAACACATTGCCGGATTCTTCTATCACTTTGAACTTAGAAGTCAAAGAGATTAAGATGGAAACTGCATAGTGAGAGTGGGGATCTGTGGTCAGTCCTTTTTGGGCCAAGAATACTCTGGCTCCGAAATAGAATAATGTTCCGATTTGAGATTCTTCCATTTCCCGAATACCGGATTATAATTTTTGAATGATTCTTTCCAGGGTTTTTTCAGGACGCTCGAACGGAAAAAAATGAGATACACCATCCCATAACTCTAAACTTGAGTTTGGATTTCCTTTGATAATCCTTTTTGCGGCAGAAGGAGAACATACTTCGTATTTTCTGGGAATCGTGATATGTGTTTCTGTTTTGATCCTTCTATATTGTAGTAAACTTAAGAAGCTAACAGAGTTAAAAATTTTAGCTTCTAATTCAGGAGGACAACATAAGGCCCATTTATCTCCTTCTTTTTTAAAACAAGAATTCAAATAATCTTCGAACACTTCATCGGACCAGTTCACAAAAGTGGGAGTCTTTCTAAATGCTTTTTTGACAAGGCTCAGATCTTTAAATTCTCTTCTTCTTTTTATTGCACCCTTTGCTAAAGGAGTATCGAAAGCCGATGCAAGAAGAAGGTAAGCGAAATTTAAGATCACAGGATCCATTGCAAAAATTTTACGGAACAAATCAGGTCTTTGGTAAGAAGAAAGTAACATGCTTGCCCCTCCTAAAGAATGCCCGACTCCCACAACATTCTTCAAACCTTCGGTTTCAATCAGAGCTAAAATCTGATCTCTAAAGAAAAACCAATCCTTCCATTCCAAGTTTGGTTCCGATTGGCCATGACCACAAAAATCCAAAGCAAGAACTCTATGAGTTTTAGAAAGTTTTTGTATTAAATAAGTATAACAACCTGCAGAGAATCCATTAGCATGAGCGATCAAGATCGGATCTAAGGATTTATTGCCCGCATCAATATAAGAAAGTTTGATCCCACGGAAGTTAAACGTTTTTCTATCCATTCAAGATTTGCCCTTGCTATTTCTTTCCCTTTGCTTTCGATGGACAGGAATTCGGAGTTTCGACCGATTCCCCAAAGCGGGATAATACACTCTTCCTAAGGGGAGATTACAAGAAAACAATAATCGAATTCTTGAGAGAGATAGATGAAATTAACGGTGATAATCATTTTCGTAGTCGCATTATTCTTCAATGCCTTAGCAAATATTTTAATCAAGGCAAGTTCTTTAGGAGATAAAACAAATACGGCTTCCGGAATAGAAGGATTGATCAAAGCATTTTTACATCCAGTGTTCTTTGCGGGACTTGCTTCTTTCGGGATCGCGTTATTAGGTTATAGATGGGTATTAGGTAATGGATTAAAATTATCCTTAGCGTATCCACTTTTCACTTCCGCAGGATTTATCATTGTGCTCGTTGCTTCCGCTATATTTTTTAAAGAAGAACTAAACTGGACCCAATGGACCGGCATCGGTTTGATACTCGCTGGAGTATGGTTGACTTCTGCGGAAATGTTTGTCTAAATCATAAAGTTAATAAATAATAAACCGAATAGAGTAGTGATCTCGAATTCATTTTGCGGCTGAGATCGTTACTCCTGGAGTCTAATTACAGGAGATAAGCTAAAAATTCAAACCGGTCCAAGCTTAAAGTTTTTCAACTTTATAGGATGGTATGAGTTTTATGAAGACCACCTTTCTAGTATCTTTACTGTTTCTAATCTACTGTTCCAGTTTCGAAACTTCCACAAATACCCAAACGAATCATAAAAACGGCCCTATTGGATACTACGAAGGAGATCCACTTCCTCCTAAAACTGCATTCTTGACGTTCGATGACGGACCTTCCGACTGGACCGGTGATGTATTGGATGTGCTTAAAAAAGAAAATGTGAAAGCTACATTCTTTGTATGCGGTGCGTGGTTGCCTAAGGCCAGTACCAGAGGGAATAGTTTCCGAAAATACAAAACGGTTTTGATCCGAATGAAAGAAGAAGGCCATACGATCGGAAATCACACGCTTGGTCACCGGAACTTCGCTTACATGTCTCCGAAAAAGATAGAAAGTCAATTGTATGAAAACCAAAAATTATACCAAAATGAACTGGGAGAATATTCCGGAAAATTAATATGGATCCGACCACCTTTCGGGTCTCCTTATATCAAAACTAAAAACGAAGTAGTTCGAAAAAGAGTAAGTTCAGTGTTACAAGGAAAAGGCCTTGTATTCATGTGGACTAAAGAATTCGATTCTACGGATTCCAAAGAATGGGTGAAGGGAGAATGGTATGAAAAAGGGCCGAGGATCGATCCGGATAGTGAAAAATTCAGAAAGAAAATGGATCGTATCTATAACTCATTAGTATATAAAACGGAAGGACAGGGAGTAGTGATCTTATTCCATGATACACATCCTACTACCAAAGAAGTCCTACCGTATATCATAGAAAAATTGAGATCAGAAGGATATACTTTTGCTACTGCTGAGGATTATACAAGATGGCGTTGGGGAAAAACCAGCGAAGAGTTAAGCGAAGAAGCCTCGGATTGAACACCGTTTTTTAAAAACAAAAAACACTTTTCTTCCCACATTCTGGATCTAAACAGGTCGAAAGTTTTTAGTCTTCTCGGGCTTCAGAAGCAGAGGACTATATTCAGGGAATTATAAAAATGAACAAAGGTCCACTTTCGGGAGTTAAGGTAGTAGATTTAAGCTTATTGTTACCTGGCCCTTTATGCTCCATGTATTTAGGAGATATGGGAGCCGAGATCATCAAGGTAGAAAATCCGAGAGCAATGGATGCAACTAGAGTGATGTTCAAAAAGGAAAATGGTGCTCCTTCTTTATATCTGATGTTGAACAGGAATAAAAAAGCGATCACACTTAATCTCAAAAGAGAAAAGTCCAAAGAGATCTTATTCAAACTATTAGAAGATGCTGATATACTTTTGGAAGGGTTCCGTCCGGACGGACTTTCCAAAATGGGACTCGGTTATGATGACCTAAAAGAAAAATTCCCGAAACTGATATATTGCGGTATCTACGGTTATGGAGATTCCGGCGCTTATAAAGATTTTGCAGGACATGATTTAAATTATCTTTCTCTCTCAGGAGTATTGGATCAAACGGGAAAAAATCCTCAGGCACCTGGATTCCAATTGGCGGATATAGGAGGAGGGACGTTAACCGCACTCTCATCCATCTTAGCCGCATTGTATTATAGAGAAAAAACGGGTCGTGGACAAAAGATCGCTATTTCTATGATGGAAGCTTCTCTTCAATTCATCTCTTTATATGGCGGTATATATTCTGCTACAGGAAAAAATCCGGAAGGCGGAAATGAATTATTATCCGGAAAACTTCCGAATTATTCCACATACAAAACCAAAGAAGGCCGTTGGGTCGCGTTAGGCGCTCTGGAAGAAATGTTTTTCAAAACATTCTTAAGGCAATCCGGCCTCGACTCACATTTGGAAAAAGTACCTATTGCAGAAACACATTTTGCAGAATGGAAAAAGATCCTGACGGAATACTTCTCCTCTAAAACTCTGGCTGACCTGGAGCCAATATTCCAAAATCCTGATTCATGTCTTACTCCTGTCAAAACCCTGGACGAGGTTTCTAAAGATCCAGTAATGAGAGAAAAGGGAATGATCCTGGATCGTAAGCACAAACAATACGGGGATTATATACAATTCGGTTCCCCATTTCCTTTCTCGGAAAGTAAGGTGACCTACCGGACAGATCCTCCTGATCATGGGGAGCATAATCAGGAAATCCTAAAATCTTTGGGTTATACGGACTCTGAGATTGAAGAATTAAAGAAAGACAAAGTAATTTAATTAAAAGAGACTGGAATTTAAAATCCTTTTCGAACTATCTTAAATGTATAAGGTCTATCTCTTGTGAAAATCCAAAGAATCATTTTTTCAGTTATATCTATCGGGATCCTAACAGCTTGTGCAGTTACTTCCAATCGCTCCGTTCTGGTGAATAAAGGAACTCCGGCAAATATCCAAGATATAAGTCCTTCTGACAAAGGACCGATCATCGTTAAAAAAATTATTGCTGCAGATTGGTTGGCAGAACGTGAGGGTTTGATCAATTTAAAGGATCCAAAAGCAGTTGCTGCAGGTTTGCAATCGGGCAAGGAGTCGATCCAAATTTATTTTTATGTAATGGATCATCCTAAGTTCGGCAGATATGTAATAGATACCGGGTTAGCCGATATATTTCGCAAAGATAAAAAAGAATGGCCTGTTTCAGGTATAGTTGCTTCTCAAATGAATCTAGGTGAGCTGAAGATTCATACTACGATTAAGGAATGGCTGCAAAAAGAACCCAAAAAAGTAGAAGGTATCTTCCTTACTCATTTACATTTAGATCATATTTTAGGCACTCAGGATTTTCCAGCGGGAACTTCAATGTATACCGGACAGAACGAACCGGGAGATTCTCGTTTTCTACACCTTTTTGTACAAGGAAGTACTGATGCGTTACTCGGACATGATACTTCACTTTCCGAATTAAACTTCTTGGGAAGAGAAGGTTCTCCGATTCGATTTTTAGATTTTTTCGGGGATCAATCTCTTTATATAATTTCCGTTCCCGGTCATACGGAAGGTAGTATTGCATTTTTAATAAAATCCACGAACGGGGTCCAACTAGTTACGGGGGATACTTGTCATACTAGCTGGGGTTGGCTAAATAATGTGACTCCAGGAGGTTTTACCAAGGATTTGGAAAGGAACAAAGTGAGTCTAGATTTGTTGCAGGCGGTAGCGGCTAAGTTCCCGAAAATTCAGATCCATCCAGGACACCAAAGTATTCCTACTCCTTCTAAATAGTTTTTTATTTACGATACTCGGGCGAGTCGGAAACACATTGAGGCAAAACGAATTTTGCCTCTAAATAAGCTAATACTATTAGATAAATACCTTCCAGCAATAATACGGCGGTTCCGATATGAGTGGCTTCTTCTTTTAATCTCCAGGCTTGGGCAAAACATTGTAAGCCCCAAAGTGAATTTGCGATAATTAATATGAAAACAAATACACGATGAAGATTTTTCTTTCTGAAGAGTAATAGAAGAATTCCGGAATATGAACCATATACCAAATTCGCAAAACCCTCGATGTGAGTAAAACTTTCCTGCCAGCCATTCAAGTTTGAAATTAGAGAAGAGAAAAGAAGAATAAATACTCCTACTACTAATGCACCGGTCGAATCGAGTGTAAGAATGAATCGAGCTTGTTTCATTTATAAAATAGTAATAGAACGAACATTAAAACTTGGATCGTAATTAGGGAGGATATAGATTCAAAAATCCATAATTTTAGATGTTTACCTTTCCAAATCACATCGATAGAGCTGGAAGTAAATATAAATCCGAACCACAAGATGAAAGCAATCGATTGGCCATGAGCTTTATTTTGTAAGCTCATATACTGCAGGATCAATGAGATAGAAAATGCAGTAGCTAGGAAAACACAGAAGTTCAAAAATATTCGGATTCCAAGATCTTTTTTCTCTTCTTGGGTAGGTAGATTCAGAAATTTTGAAAGACCGAAATAAAGAGGGCCACTAAAAATAAAGGCGCAGATAAATCCAGCTACCCCTGCAATAATAGGCGCTACGATACTTTGTATCATAAAATCTCTCCTGATAAACTTCTTCCGAAAAATATTTAGCCTTCCTTCTTTCGAAAGTAAACAAATTTCTGAATCTGAATTCCGTTGTAGGAATTCCAACAACGGAAGTAGCAGTAAATTTTTCTCGCCAAACAGAAGGAAATGTGCTATGGCGGGGCGCACTTTTATTGGCTCCCTCGATTTGTATATTCCCGTAACGTAAAAACAATAACAGAATAAAAATACCTGCGAACAGCATTATGCTTACAGCTATCATATAAGTTGTATTGATCCGAACAAATAGAACCGAATAACCTCCGAAGAGCGTTAATCCAATTCCAATGAATAACATTTTAGTTCGATCTGCAATGATACGCTCATCGGGTGAGATCAAAGTTCCGGACGGATCCTCTAATTCCTTTCGAATTTTTCGGCGATCCAAATAGGAGAAAAGGAAGGTTCCAATAACAAAAAATACGAAAACGATGAAGGAGATAAGTATATGAACTTTACTATCCATAGCTAATAGCTCCCGGAGCTTAAGGTCCGAAGAAAAAAATTCAAGCATGAAAATATGCTAAGAAGCGGTTTTCCTGCCATTTTGTAATTATTGGACTTTATATAAAAATGTAGTAACTACAATTTTATACTTGATATTGTTTTACGTCTGCCCAGGCTCGATATTGATATAGGTTGTAGGAGCAAATTCGGATGGGATTGCGCGAAATAAAGAAGGCCAAAACTCGAAAGCTTATCTCGGATATTGCTCGTGATCTATTTATAGAAAAAGGATATGACGCTGTTACTATCTCTGAAATAGCCGAAAAGGCGGAAGTTGCCGTTACTACACTTTTCAATTATTTTCCGACCAAAGAATCTCTCATTTTCGATCTTGAGGATGAGATAGATGCGGATATCTTGAATGCGATTCGGCAACGAAAGAAGGGCCAATCCATTTTGGATGCTCTTTATCAATATTTTTTCTCAAGCAAGTTATTCAACCCTCCTGATAAAAAAACATTCTCCGGATTTGGAAAACTTATCAGATCTTCACCTGAACTTACTTCCTATCTACGCGGGTTATGGGCACGTTATGAAAATTCTTTGGCTAAAGAGATCCAAAACGATTCCGGTGTGAATAAGATGGAAGCGGAATGTATTGCAAAATTGATTTTAGAAGGTGTGAGTTTTGCGTGTAACTCACCATCCCCAAAGGATGTATTAAATCTCACGTTTAAAGTTTTAAAAAATGGATGGAATAAATGAAACAAGACCAACCATACGATGTTATTATTTCTGGAGCAGGCCCGGTTGGACTTTTTTTAGCCTGTGAACTTGCATTGTCAAAATGCAGAGTTCTTATATTGGAAAAATCCGAAAGTCTTCATTCGCCGTTCAAACAACTTCCTTTCGGGGTGCGTGGACTCTCTGCTCCTAGTATTGAAGCTCTTTATCATCGTGGATTATTAGAAGAACTTGAAATACATAAACGTCTTAAAAATCCTCACGTAAATTCGGTTCAACAAGGCCCTCGTCGTCAAGTAGGACATTTCGCGGGTATTCCATTTCTTGAGGGTAATATCGACACATCACAGTGGAAACATCGTTTAGAAAGTTCTACAGAAACCAATCTGATCTCTGAGATGGAAGAGATCGAAACTATTCTGACTCGTCGCTCGGTAGCGTTGGGTGTAGAGATCAAGAGAGGACTTCCATTGGATTCTTTTTATCAAACGAACGATGGGGTGACTGTTCAATCCGGTGATCAGACTTTTCAAAGCCAATGGCTTGTTGGTTGTGATGGTGCTCGAAGTGTGGTCCGTAAATTGGGAGGTTTTGAATTCGCAGGTACTGACCCGGAATTTACTGGCTATTCTACCAAAGTTGATATCGTCGATCCTGAAAAGTTAAGCTCAGGGCGAAATTTAACTGAAAGAGGAATGTATTTACAATCTCAACCTGGCTTCATAGTTATCCAGGACTTTGATGGCGGAGCCTTTCATAGTTCGGAAAAACAAATTACATTGGAACATGTGCAGGAAGTCCTACGACGTATCTCTAATACGGATGTGACTATCAGTGCTCTCCATTTCGCAACTACTTGGACTGACAGAGCAAGACAGGCAACAAGCTATCGAAATGAAAGGATCCTTTTAGCTGGAGACGCAGCTCATATTCATTCTCCTTTAGGAGGCCAAGGATTGAATCTTGGATTGGGAGATGCTATGAATCTTGGATGGAAACTTGCTGCGACCATTCATAAAAAAGCGCCAGAAGGTTTGTTAGACAGTTATTATAAGGAAAGACATCCAATTGGTGCACAGGTTTTAGATTGGTCTCGCGCTCAGGTTATGATCATGAAGCCAGATCCACAAGCTCGTGCATTAAATTCAATTATTCGGGATCTTATGGATACTCGTGATGCTGCAACTTATATGGCAGCAAGAGTATGGGGAATTTTCACACATTATGATCTAGGTGATGTTCATCCTTTGGTAGGTTATAGCGTTCCGAATTTCGAGTTTGAAGACGGTAGAAGGATAGGCGAATTTATGCAAGATGGCCAAGGAATTCTTCTAGATTTTGATACCAAAACTTCTCTTAAAACCTTGGCGAATGAATACGGAGATCAAGTGAAGTATGTTTCTGGCCGGGCGAAGGAGCAGTTAAGCTTAAGTGCAGTGCTAATACGACCCGATGGAATTATCGCTTGGGCTTCTGATAACGAAGCTGATGAACAATCTATTACGCAAGCTGCTTCTCTTTGGTTTACTCAATTTATTTCTTGAAATTAGAAGTGAAAAACATTAACAGAACGAACGTTCTGTTTTTTATATGCTTTCGGATCGCCAAAATCTAGGAAAATAACGAGATTTCCAAGAATTCTGTCCCATTAGGGCTAAAATGAACGTTTAATCAGCCATGTTTTTCTTGATTGAATCGACCCTGGCGAAAAATTAGGACTAGAAACTCTCGCAAGAAGGGAAAAAATGTATCAGGAACTGACTGAGCAGCAGATCGAGATTAGGGACACGATTCGTGCTTTCGTTAAGAAGGAAATCACGCATGAAGTTGCTATCCACTGGGACGAAGAAAACAAACATCCAGAAGAACTTATTAATAGAATGAGAACTGAGTTAGGAGTCAATGGACTCACTATCCCCGAAGAATACGGCGGATGGGGTCTTGGTTCCGTAGAACAGTGTTTAGTTACCGAAGAACTTTCAAGAGGATGCCTCGGTATCAGCCTTTGTTTCGGATATACCGGTCTTGGTATCCTTCCGATCATGAAAGGTGCAAGCCACGAACAAAAGAAAAAATGGCTCCAGCCAGTTATCGACGGAGAATACGGAGTTTCTTTCTGTCTTTCCGAGCCTGGTGCAGGTTCCGACGTTCCTGGTATGAGCACTACTGCAGTTAAAAAAGGCGACAAATGGGTCATCAACGGAACCAAACAATGGATCACCGGTGGTGGTAGCGCTGGAGCTTATACAGTTTTTGCTTACACCGATAAAGGTCGTGGAACTCGCGGAGTTTCCTGCTTCTACGTAAAACGTGATACCCCAGGTTTGATCGTTGGTAAAAAAGAAGATAAACTTGGTATTCGTGCATCTGACACTCGTCAGATCATTTTCGAAGATTGTGCAGTTGAAGAAGCTACTATGATCGGAAAAGAAAATCTTGGATTTATCTACGCTCTTCAAACTCTGAATGCATCTCGTCCATACGTTGCTGCTATGGGAGTGGGTGTTGCTCAAGCTGCTTTAGATCATGCATCTAAATATGCTCGTCAAAGAGAGCAATTCGGTTCTAAAATTTCCAGCTTCCAAGCGGTTCAGCACATGCTTGCAGATATGTCTATCGGTGTAGAAACTGCACGTCAGATCTGCTATCTTTCTGCTCGTATGTCCGATGCTGAGGATCCTCGTCTTCCGAAATATTCTGCGATCGCAAAAGCTTATTGCTCTGAAACAGCAATGAAAGCTGCTACCGATGCGGTTCAAATTTTCGGCGGATACGGTTACACTAAAGAGTATCCAGTTGAAAAACTGATGAGAGACGCGAAAATCCTTTGTATCTTCGAAGGAACTACTCAAATTCAGAAAAACGAGATCGCAGCTTATGTGATCCGTGAAGCAGCTTCAGCAAAATAAGAATTTTCTAATATTGCAAAGCTTTAAGAAGGCGTCGGTTTCCCCGGCGCCTTTTTTATTTTCTCTTCGCCCTAATCCTGCTTAAGGATACTGGAGTGATCCCTAAATAAGAAGCGATATGATATTGAGGAACAAGCTCTTCGATGTCGGGTCTGGATTCTAAAAGTAGATCGTATCTTTCTTCCGCGCTTAAGGCTAAGAGTTCATATTCTCTTCTTGCCTTTTTTAAGAATAAATTCTCCGCGAAAATCCGCCCAAGTCTTTCCCACGCAATGTCTTGTGAGAATAGTTTTCTGAATTCAGAAAACTTTGCGACTGCAAGTTCGCAGTCTGTAATTGCCCTGATATTGCAGGTAGAAGGTTGTTCGGTGAGTAGATCGAAATAGGATCCTGTAAAGTCTCCCGGGAAATTGAAACTTTTGATGTACTCGTTTCCTTGGTCGGTTAGATAATATTCTCTTAAAACGCCGGAAAATACGAATGCAAACTCTGTGGGCCTGGCTCCTTGTTTGATCAGAAAATCTCCGTATTCTAATTTACGGATCGTATATAATTGTTCCGATTTTTTCCAAACTTCTTTTGGGATGGGGGAGATCCGGTTCACTGTTTGATAAATTTTTTCCCAATTTAGATCTTTCTGATCCATACAATTCCCGTTAACGGATTTCTAAAGAAAGTCCGAAAACGGAAATTTTACAAATCTAATTATTGGAAAAATCCAAAAATACCTCAGATGGAATCTAAAAAGGGAAGTGTAACTTTCAGAAATTCTTTTGGATTTTCTGCGAATGGTACATGGCCTGTTTTAAGATAGGCCAACTTTGAACCTTTTACTTTTTCATGAAGTCTTTGGGCGAGTTTTGGATCTATTACCGGGTCATATTCTCCCCAGACGATCAATGTAGATGCCTGGATCTGGGAGACTTTTTCTCTTAGGTCATGTCTTTCGTCTAAAAAACTTTTCCAGATAGAAGCATTCACTTCTTTCGCGCCTTCTACATCTTCTCTTTCTTTAATCCTAGTTAGAATGGATTCAGTGTATTTATTTCTGATCTTTATATAATGATTCGGGAAGAAGTTCCAAACGAGTCCTGTAAACCAAACCTTGGATTTTAATCCTGCGAAACTTTTAGTGATCCAATCCGGATCGTTTAGTCCGCCCGAATCTACGATCACGAGGCCTTTTACAAGTTCAGGTCTTTTTAAAGCAAGATTCATGGAAGCGAATCCTCCGAGTGAGTTCCCTATAAAAATTCCACCTTCCGGAGCTAAATTAGCGACAAGGTCAGGTAATATTTCCGCATATTCCACCGCGGAAGCAGAAGTAGCAGGTTGTGGATTCTCGGATAATCCATGGCCCGGCCAATCCAGAGAAATCACTTTATATTTTTCTGATAAACTTGGTAAAATTGATTCGAAATCATTATGATCATGACCGGCGGAATGAAGTAAGAAGATCGGTTTTCCTTTTCCTTCTACCCAATAAGCGATCTTTCCTAACTTAGAGGTATAATATCCGCTTGGTAATTTTGGCGACACGGTCTTGTTTTCTAAAACTGTTTCCATCTTCTCTCCTCCACTGCATTGAATGAGTAACAAACCGAATAATAGGCTTGTTGTTAATATTCGTTTCATGCTTGGATCTTCTCTTAAAGACGGCTCCAAGTCAAGAAAGGAGATAAGGATTTGGAGATAAACGGATTATCCTATGTTAATAGCTTTTCACCTCACGATCGCCCATTTGACTAGTTTGGCTACTGGGTTTAACCATTTCGCAACCTTCTTATGGTAGGTATGAGGGAATAATAAGAAATTCTCCAGAGGAAAGATAAGTCCTTCTTCTATCAGTTTATGTTTATTCTCCATGGATTTTAATTTATCCGGATTTAAAACCGAATAAATTTTAGAAATCCCGTCTTCATCTATTAGGAAATTTTGCAGATAGGCAGGTTGATCATTATAATAACCGATCAATGTTTCAGAGCCATTTACCATCCCGAAATAGAAATCCAAAGTATATTTGAGTTTGTTGCTTCCTGTCCGAATAAAGAAATGAGAGGCTCTATCTTTCCCAATGATCGGTATTCTAGCGGCATTTACTTTTCCGCCGCCATCTGACCAAAGAACTATCTCTTCCTTTAAGAAAGGAACAAGTAGTTCCGGTTTTCCTTTGGAAGAAGCGAGTAAAAAATCTCGGAAGATCTTTTTTCTTTTTTCAGAAGGCGCATCATACTTTTTACGATCGGCTTTAAGCGATTCTTTGGCTCTTTTGAGGATTTGCCTACAATTCTCCTGGTTTTTCCCCACTACTTTCGAGATGGAATCATAATCCATCTCGAAACTTTCTCTGAGTAGGAATACCGCTCTTTCAATCGGATTTAGTTTTTCTAATAGATGTAGAAATGCCAGATCCAGGGTTTCGGAATCAGGCTCTTCTTGCATAGGCTCCGGAGCCAATGGCTCCGGTAACCAGGGACCTATATAGGTTTCCCTTTTCCTTTTTGCTTTTCTTAAAGAGTCCAGAGAGAGTCTGGCCGCAACCGTAGATAAAAATGCTTTTGGAGATCTGATCTTTTCTTCCCTGGATTTTTCCCATCTCAGAAAAGTTTCCTGCACTATGTCTTCGGCTTCTACCACACTTCCTGTCATCTTATAGGCGATCCCAAAGACCAAACCTTTGTTTTCTATAAATTGATCTAGTCTTTCTTGGGTGTTCATTTTTCTGCCGTCGCTAATCTTTCGTTTTCTTTGACTAAAGTTTTTTCTTTAGGCTGAGGGATCGCATAAAAATCGAAATATTTTTCGGCTTTAAAGGAGAAGACAGTAAATTTGCAAATAAGCTCTTTTATGAATGCTCCCAGTCTTCCCTTCCAGAATTTTTCTTTAGGGCTATCATCATAGTTTAAGAATTGGAATAGTCCTTCTTTTCTTCCTAAACTTACACAACGTCCTACATACGCTAACTCGAAAGGTTTTTGCCCTATCTCTGATTTTTTCCCTAAAAGGTTGGAGATCCTTTCTCCCAGGTAGATCCCCATTGGAAGAGCAGTGGCACATGCCATTCTCAAATAGGAATATTCTTCACCAGAAATTTTTACTGCATCTCCTGCTCCTATAATATTGGAATATTCAGGAACCTGCATATATTCATTCAAATACACTTGGCCGATCTTATTGGATTCCAATCCTGAGTTTTTCCCAAGGTCGGAGGCAACAAGCCCTGCGGAGATCACACAATAATCATGAAGGACCTGTGTTCCGTTAGAAGTTTTGATCTTATCTTCTAATAGATATTCTCCTCTTTCTCCTTCGATCAGGTTTACATGTAGATTTTTCAGGACTTCTTTCATATAAAGAACAGCATCTGAAGAGAAATTTTTTCCGATCTTATCCGAATCCAAAAGTGTTATTTTTGCACTTGGATAATTTTCTGCGAGTTCTGTTGCTACTTCTATCCCGGAAAGTCCTCCACCTAATACTGTAATATTTGCATCGGGATGATCATTTAATTCTTTTCTCAATCGTTCCGAATCCTGGAAACTTGCGACTGAAAAATAATTAACTCCTTTGGTGCCTGGATCTCCTGCTCTCATTCCTGCGGTATAACCCAAATAATCGTATTCGAAAGTGGTCCCGTCATTTAAGAGAACTTTGTTTTCTTTCGGGAATATTTTCTCTACTCTTTGGATAATCAGACTTACCTTCGAATTCAATAAATTTCGGATCTGGAAATCTTTTCCTTTGGTTCCTGCAATAACTTGGTGGTTTCTAATCTTTTCTCTAAAGATAGGTTCTGCAGTGATCAGAGTAATTTCCACCTCTGAATTTTTGCGGGACAATCTGTTTGCCGCAACGATCCCTGCGTAACCTCCACCGATGATCAATACCTTCTTCTTTGACATACTTGCCTCCGGTTCTAAAATCAAGACGTGTCTTGGGGAATGTTTGTGACAGTGTTTTGGATTTTCTTTGAGATATGGTCTCAGGTGACTTTTGGAATGGTTCTGATTAGGAGATTGACAGAGGCATTCTTGTCCGCATCCTGGATAAGGGACTATGAAGCGTATTTTTTTCCTGATCCTATTCTTGGTTTCGATCTTAGGATTGATTGTATGTAAGGAAAAAAAGCCGATCCCTGAACTGGAAGGATTCGTTGTTAAAAGTGTAATTCATCCCAGTAATAACCCATTCAACCAAGAAAAGGTGGAGTTGGGTAAGACTCTATATTTCGATTCCAGACTTTCTTTCAACCAAGATGTAAGTTGTGCGAGTTGCCATAATACTGCTTCTCCCTCCGAAGGTTTTCCTCGTACTAAGATCCATAATCCCGCTCCTTCTCTTACAAACGTAGCATTGTATAAGGATGTATTCAAAGATCCGGAAGCGAAAGAGTTAGAGGATCTTGTTAAAGATAAGGTGCATTCTAAACTATTATTCCAGAATGAAACAAAGCTTATCCAAAGGATCTCTTCTATCCAAGGTTATAAGGAACTTTTTGAGAAGGCTTATGGAGATCCTGGAATTTCTGGAGAAAGAATTGTTTTAGCACTTTCTACCTTCCAAAGAACCATCGTAAGTAAAAATTCGAGTTTTGATAAATTCGTGATGGGAGAAGAAACGGCCCTCACTCCTGCGCAGATCCGTGGTTGGGATGTATTTCAGAACAAGGCAAAATGTATCCAATGTCACCAGGGTCCGAACTTCTCCGATTCAGAATTACATACGACCGGACTTGCAGGGATCAAGGACAAGGTTAGAACTCCTACATTAAGGGATGTTACCAAAAAGAAAACTTTCATGCATAACGGGATTTTCGGATCGATAGAAGATACTGTGAACCATTTTGCAGAAGGTGGTCATTCCAAAGCGGTGCATGATCCTATGTTAAGACCTGCGGAACTTTCCGATCAGGATAAGAAGGATTTGATCGAATTCTTAAAAGCATTAGAAGGGGAGCCAATCCAATTGGAAATCCCTTCTATTCCGAAAGCTTAATAGATTATATTAATTATTAGAAGGAGTAGCTTGTTGCGCTCGAGCTACTTCATTTTTGATGATCGTGTCTACGATCTCATCCACATTTACTCCGAACTTTTCAAAAACAGAGTTTCTTGCCAGTTCGTAACGGATGATATCCACGTTAAAGTTGATCCTTGCTTGAGCTACTTGTAACTCTGCTTGGATCAAACCGTCCAAAGCAGACTTAACTAAAACTGCAGTGAATCTTCCCTGATTGAATCGTGCTTGGACACCTTTGTAAAACTTCTCCGCTTCTTCTTTACGAGTATTAGCGGTTTCTAAAAGGTCCTGTCCTGCAACAATTGCATAATATCTATTGTCCAACTCTTCTTTGATCAGAGTTCTGAGTTCCGTTTCTTGTTTTGAAAGGATATCCAGTTTGAGTTTTGCATCTCTAATATCGGTTTGGATCCCGGTATCGAATAAAGGATAAGATAATGCGAAGTTAAAAGTTTTTTCAGGATACTTAAAGGACATCATCCCGGTATCAGGATTTATATAGTTTGTCTGAGGATTTAAGAAAGTCTGACCTCTTGTAGAATAACTTCCTGTAATTTTTAAGGAAGGCATATCCTCAGCATTCTTGATCTTCAGTTCTAATTCAGCGATCTGTCTTTGGCGGATCAAATTTTTTAGGTCGATCCTATGATCCAATGCATATTGATAATCTTTAGTCGGATTGATATCGTTCGGGACTTTTTCTTGAAGATCAGTAATCCCGGAAATTTTAGAACTTGGATCCACATTTAAAACTCGGATCAAATTTCTTTCCGCTTCCGATCTAGCAAGTCTTGCTCTTTCTAAACTATTTTCAGTTTGAGTGAGAGCACTGTTCCATTGGTTAACCTCGAATCCTTCTGAAAGACCAAGATTACGTTTTCTTACAGTGAGATCCCTGATGTTTTTGGTATTCTTTTCTAATCTATCGAAAGTTTCTACCTGAGAATCGTAAACACTCAAGCTCCAATAGTCTACCAGGGTTTTTACTACAAGTTGAGCGAGAATATTAACTAACTCATCCCTACGAATGACTGCGTTTTGTTGTAAGACCTTTTGTTTTTCTTTTTCAGTCTGGCCGAAAGAATATTTTAAAAGTTCCTGACCGAGAGTGACGGTCAAAGCATCCGTGTATTGAGGAGGAGCAGCTAGATAAGAACCCACTGCACCTAGTCTGGCAGCGGCAGCTTGGGTCTCGAAAGCGTCCGCATCGAATCGAGTATGGCTAAGTTCTAAGCTAAAATAGGTCAGAGTCTGGAAGTTTTTCTGGATCCCTACGTTTATCCGATCGTTGGAGATCTTAGTTCCGGAGAGAACGTTATTATTATTCAGAGGAAGATTAGTTTTTGTTTTCGAAAAACCGCCGACCAGCGTCCATGCATATTGAGATAGATTTTTTAACTCGGCAGTATCCGCTTTCACGAATTCCATCCCAGCATTTCTAACTGTGATATTATTCGCTAGGACATAATTGACCGCTTCTTTCAAAGAGAGTTTCAGAATTCTCGGCTTACTTTGAAGAGAAGGGTCTAACTCTTGGGCGAATTGTGAAGCTGGAAAACCGAAAGCTCCGACAAGCAAGAGTCGCAGATAAAATTTCCTTAACGAAGGAATATTTGCAGGCCTAAGCATATGTCGTTGGTCTTCCTACGGAGCATGGTTTTTGGTTCGGAAGAATTTGCCAAATCGAAAAATCTAAAGTAAAAGTCTAGACAGCTTAAAATCGATGAAAACTCCAGATAAAAAATTGAACCGACTCGCGTCTGAAAAAAGTCCTTATCTACTCCAACATTCTACCAATCCTGTGGATTGGTTTCCCTGGTCCGAAGAAGCCTTTGTAAAGGCCAAATCCGAGAATAAAATGATCTTCTTATCCATCGGTTATGCCACCTGCCATTGGTGCCATGTAATGGAGAAAGAATCGTTTGAGAATGAAACCACTGCAGAAGTTCTAAATAAGGATTACGTTTCCATTAAGGTGGACCGGGAAGAAAGACCGGATGTGGATCGGATCTATATGGATGCGTTACATGCCATGGGACAGCAGGGAGGCTGGCCTTTGAATATGTTTTTAACGCCTGAAGGTAAGCCGATTACAGGTGGGACGTATTTTCCTCCAGTCCCTAAATATGGTAGAAAAAGTTTCACAGAAGTTTTGGGAATTTTGACCGGATTATGGAAGGATAAAAAAGAAGAATTACTCGAGGCTTCCGAAGATCTGACCAAACACTTAAAAGAATCCGAGGAAACAAAAGCACTCACGGATACATCCGAACTTTCAGCCCCGGGATCGGAGGTATTCGAGAATGGGTTTTTATTATATGATCGACTCTATGATCCGGAGTATGCCGGTTTCAAATCAAATTCAGTAAATAAATTTCCGCCCAGTATGGGCCTTAGCTTTTTATTACGTTATCATAAGTCTACCGGAGAACCTAAAGCTCTTGAAATGGTAGAAGAGACCCTGACTGCAATGCAAAAGGGCGGGATCTACGACCAGATCGGAGGAGGACTTTGTAGGTATTCCACGGACCATCATTGGTTGGTTCCACATTTCGAGAAGATGTTGTACGATAATTCACTCTTCTTAGAAGCATTGGTTGAATGTTACCAAGCGGTGGGAGAAGAAAAATACAAAGACTATGCCTACGATGTGATCGAATATATTCGCCGAGATATGAGATTACCAGGTGGTGGGATCGCAAGTGCGGAAGACGCGGATTCGGAAGGAGAAGAGGGATTATTCTATCTTTGGACAAAGGAAGAAATAAGAGAAGTCTGCGGACAAGACTCTTCTCTTTTAGATGAATTTTGGAATATCACCGAAAAAGGAAATTTCGAAGAGAAAAATATTCTACACGAAACATTCAGGATGAATTTTTCCAGACTCCATGGTTTGGAACCTTCCGAGTTGGAAGAAATCGTTTCTCGGAACAGAAAAAAACTTTTAGAAAAACGTTCGAGTAGGATCAGGCCTCTTAGGGATGATAAGATCTTATTCTCTTGGAATTGTTTGTATATTAAGGCGCTCACGAAAGCTGCCATGGCATTCGGAGATGGAGATCTATTAAGAGAAGCGGAAGAAACTTATAAGTTTTTAGAAAACAATCTGATCCGAGAGGACGGCCGACTACTCAGGAGATTTAGAGAAGGAGAAGCAAGATTTCTGGCATATAGTACTGATTATGCCGAGTTTGTATTGGCATCTTTGTATCTATTCCAAGCAGGAAAAGGATTCAGATATTTAGAGAATGCGGTCCGATATACGGAAGAAGCAATCCGATTATTTAGAAGTCCTTCCGGAGTGTTTTTTGATTCCGGAATCGATGGAGAGGCATTACTCAGAAGAACTGTAGATGGATATGATGGAGTGGAACCTTCTGCAAATAGTTCTTTTGCGACTGCATTTGTTTTACTTTCTAAATTAGGCGTAGTGGATTCTGAAAAATATCTGCAATATGCGGATTTAATCTTCTCCTATTTCAAACCTGAGATGGAAACATATCCGATGAATTATCCATATATGCTTTCCGCATTATGGCTTAGAAAATCTCCAGGAAGAGAACTCGCAGTAGTATATACCTCCCAAGAAGAATTATTACCTATCTGGAAAGGTGTTGGTTCTTTATTTTTACCGGAAACAGTACTTGTTTGGGCGAACGATAAAGAAGCCGAAGAGAATGGAGAAAAATTCCTACTTCTAAGAAACAGGAATTCTGGAGGAGGAGTGAAAGCTTACGTATGCGTAGGATTTCACTGCGAACTTCCCGTATCGGACTGGGCTAGTCTGAGAGCAAAATTGGTAGAAGATTAAGAGAGTTCGATTCTCTCTGCATCTCTCCAAAGTCTGTCTAGATTATAATATTCTCTTTTTTCTGGAGTCATGATATGGACTATGAATTCGCCGTAGTCCAACAGAGTCCAACCGGAAGAAGAGGATGTTCCCGTTTTATCGGTTTCCTTATGAGGTAGTTTAAAACCTTTTAATGCTTTTTTGATCTCTCGTGCTACGGCATTTGCTTGCACTGCAGAGTTCACAGTGCAGATCAAAAAATAACTTAAGTAAGAATGTACGGATTCCAGGTTTAAAACCGCGATCTCTTCGCATTTTTTATCCTGCATGATCTTATGAATAGTTTTCAGGATTTCCATTGTGTTTTCTGGGTTATTTTTGGGAGAAGGACTCATATTTATTTTTTAGGCTCTATATCGGATCCTAAGAGCACGGTAGAGTCGAGTCCTAGATCCTTTCTTAATACGTGATATACTTTTGTTTTTTCTAATATGGAGGAAATTTTATCCGCCACTGCGGTATTCCCGGATCTATCCAAGATGACAGTTTTTTCGATATCTTTGGTCCAAGCGTTGTCAACGGAAAGTACTTTGATCCTTTTGTCTGCTAAAGTGGTTCTTACATCTTTTGCTAGACCTGCAACTTCCGTTCCATTCAGCACTTCGGTTCTAGCGTATTCTCCGTCCGTAAAAATTTCCGCAGATACATCTTTATGAAATTTTCGGATGGCTACGGAAGCCCTAGCTGGATCCGCAGTTAAGAATAAACGCCTAGTTTTTGGATCTAATGCAGGCTCTCCGGGAAGCTCGGTAATCCCGAATGCAAGTCTATGAGAAGTAGCAAATTTTAGAAGAGTGTAAAAATCCTCTTTGGAAAAATCGGAATCTATCAGACCGAAAACCATCTCTGACCAAAACGAATTCAGTAATTCTTTGTTTTCGTATAAAGTTTCGTAAACGGATAGAACAGCACTTTCTTGTCTGCTGATACGATCCAGATAGTCCAAAGTTTCCTTTTTATCCATATAAGAAACGTAATCATACGCATCTTCCCCGGAATAAGAATACAAACCGGGTTCTCTTACATACGAAGGGGAAATTCTATTTGTACGATTATCAGTGTATAAATTCACGCCACCTAAGATATCTACTATCTTAATAAAGGAAGAAGCATTTATCTTTACTGTATAATTCGGCTTAGAACCTAAGATATCTTGGACAGCATCTTTCACTGCGGATGTAGCCTTGGATTTAATTTGTTCTAAACTATCTTCCGGGTCTTCGAATGTAGTGATCGGGTGAAAGAAGAATAAGCCGACTCTTTCTTGGGAAGGGAAGATGGTCGCTAAAAATCCGAACTCGTATACATCGTCATTTCCTACAGCATGGAAAAGTATATGGATCGGTTTGCCCGAGCTGATCTTTTCGTCCAGGCCTGTTCTTCTGAAATTACGAAATAGGAAAAATAATAACGCCAAAAATAGAAAGCCTGCAGCGATCCATAATGGAATAAGATTAAAAGGTCGAATCGGTTTGTTAGGACTCAAATCAAAGCCTCGGATTCCATTCAGAAAGAAAAATTAACCCTGTCAATTGGATAATTTTCCCAAGGCGAAATGATACATGGAGATGGTTCTTTTATGGATTTCTCTTTTATGATCCAAAAGGTCCTGCATAGTATGGACCGCCTTATTCAAAACGGCATTATATAGATTTTCCTTAGCCATGTTTCTCCATTCTGAATATTCCTTTTGTCTTTCTGCAAACTCGGAACCTAAAAAGTCGGCCGCATATAAGATATAATCCAATAAATTCAGATCCTCTCCACCAAGAGTATGGTGTTTCACCGCGTCTAAAACTGATCTTGTTTTTAAGCCGTATTCTGTTTCTAAATAATAAGCGGCGGATCTGGAATGCCAGGCAGCTTCCGGAAGTTTAGGAGATTCAGAGTCTCCTAGTTTAGCAAAAAGTTCTAAATGGAATTCTTTGGTTTTTTGTTTGGTGATATCGTGGACCACACCGGCCAAATAGGCTTCCTTTGTTTCGTTGGGAGAATGAATGTTTGCTAGTTCTTCTGCGATCTCGGCCACTCTAAGACTATGTTCCCAACGGGTTTTAGTGATTTCCTTTGGAACAATATCAGTAAAATATTTTATCTGTTCTGGAGTAGTATTCGGAAACATTGATAAGTAGGATTACCGTTTAAGTATAAGATCTATTCTTAAGTATGGTATCCCACACTTCATCCGACAATGCAATCGGTTTCCTATGATCTAAAATACATTTAGGAAGTTCTTCTCTTAAATCTATGGAAGCCGCTTCTATGATCTTATTTTGTAAAAATACGATCTTATCTCGGAAATTTTGCAGGTTTTCATTTAGAGGAATAGATTCTGAAAATCTTCTGAATACCAAAAGTGAATGGATCTTATTCAAAATATTCTCCCAGTTTTTCCACCTATGAAATTCTGAATAATTATCTTCTCCGACTAGAAGTGCGAGCCCAGCACCCGGTTTTACTTTCAAAAGTTCTAAAATAGTTTCTTCCGTATAACTGGGAGTTTCTCTTTTGATTTCCCAGTCCCAAACTTTTGTATTCGGAAAGTTTTGAAACTGAACTTGAACAAGATTTAGGATCAGTTCCGGAGTTGTTTTTTTATTCTGCTTCCAAGGAGATGTATGGTTCGGAACGATTAGGAGTTCCTGCGCATTCGGAAAATTATCCCAGAAACTGGACGCGACTTCTGCGTGGCCTAGATGAGGAGGATCAAAGCTCCCGCCAAAAACTCCGACCAAACCGGAAGAGTTCATGCAAGTAGAAGGTCCCTTTATCCTCGGACCTGTCCTTCTCCTTCCGCGTATGTTGTTGTAGTTGTAAGATGTACAAGACCCATAGGACCTCTTACATGTAATTTACCGGTTGAAATTCCAACTTCTGCACCGAGTCCGAATTCTCCTCCATCATGAAAACGAGTGGAGATATTCACAAAGATTGCAGCAGAATCCAAGGAACGACTAAAAAAATTCGCAGCGCTTACGTCTTCCGTTATGATTGCTTCCGTATGACCAGAGCTTGTTGCCTCTATGAATTCGATCGCCTCTTCTATCTTATCAACTGTTTTTACTGAAAATCTTAGATCTAAAAATTCTTCTAGATAGTCTTCTTCTTTAACAGGTTGGCCTTTCGGAAAGATAACAAGAGATCTTGGATCCAAAAGAAGTTGTACACCTTTAGATGCGAGTCCTTCTAATAATTCTTTGGTATAAGGATATTCGGAATGTATAATTAAGTTTTCCGCAGCATTACAAACCCCTGGTCTTTGCACCTTGGAATTTATCGCGATAGGTAAAACTTTTTTAGGATCAGCCGACTTATCTATATAAAGATTCACCACTCCCTTATCATGTTTTACCACAGGGATAAGAGAATTTTCAGAAACAAAACGGATGAGACCTTCTCCACCTCTCGGAACTACTATATCAATATAAGAAGTTTGTTTTAGGAAAGGGATCATATATTCTCTTTCCGTTCTATCTACGAAGGTGACAGCATTCGGTGGCAGGCCTTCTTCCTTTAAACAATCTTGGAAAATTTTAGCAAGTATCGTGTTCGAGTGGATTGCTTCCGAACCGCCGCGGAGGATACATGCGTTGCCTGATTTGAAAGATAGGGCGCCTACATCAATGGTAACATTTGGTCTGGATTCATAGATCACCATGACCACACCTAAAGGAACTCTTTTTGTATTTAGCCTGATCCCGTTTGGAAGAGTAGTTCCTCTGACGGTTTCTCCCACAGGATCAGGAAGAGCCTTAATTTCTAAAACTGCGTTCGCTAGGTTTTGGATCCTTTTTTCATCCAAGGTTAATCTATCTAAAAGTGCAGAGGATAAACCTTTCGATTTTCCAGCTTCTAGATCCTTAAGATTCTCTTTTAAAATTTCGGATTTTCTGGAAATTAGCGCAGCGGCAAGCTTTTCCAAAACCTTATTCTTTTGGGACGTATGGATGGATCGAATTTGTCTATAAGCATCTTTCGCGGATTTACAAAGTTCGTCCACGTAGATGGATTCTGCGGATCTTTGGATCATTCCTGACCTCCGTTACGTTTAGCTCGGAGAATGGATTTAATTTCCTCCTCCGTAAAGTTTTTCTTCTTACCGTTAGAGACAACCAATGTCCCTAGTGTATTCGTTTCTATAAACTCGCGCACACAATTTTTAATATTCCCGTCTATGATCCCGCAAGGAATTCCCGCCTCACTGGAAATAGAAGCCGCCTTGAGTTTTGTATACATTCCTCCGGTGCCCGGGCCACTTGGGCCTCCCGCTTGGGAAAGTTCGGATTTTCCTACTTCTTCCAAGAAGGGGAGAAGTTTTCCATCTTTTAGAAAACCTTCTACACCTGTAAGTATGATCAGAAGATCTGCTTCTACGATTAGACTTACGATAGCGGAAAGAACGTCGTTATCTCCGAATTTTACTTCTTCTGTGGCGACCGAGTCGTTCTCATTTACGATCGGTAGAATGCCCCAATCCAAAAGTTGTCCGAAAGTATTTTTCAGATTTTTAAACCCTTCCGGATTCTCCATGTCCAGAACTCCGAAAAGTATTTGAGCGATAGGAAGATTTACCTTAGAAAAAAAACTATCGTATAAGTTCACTAAGCGGTTTTGACCCATTGCAGCCAGAGCTTGCTTTTCGGGGAGAGATTCTCCGGCCTGTGTCGGGTTGGAAAGTGAGGATAAAAGTTTTCTTCCTCTTGCGATCGCTCCGGAGGAAACTAAGATCACTTGTTTTCCAAGATCTCTTAGATGTCGTATGTCCGATACAAGACTGAAAAGGAAATCATTCACTTCCTCTTCTGAGCCTGAAAGTCTTGCGGAACCTATCTTAATTACTATTTTATTGGATGTTTTGATTCTCTCGTTCAGATCATTTCTGTTCATCTGAATTTTCCCGGTCTTCTTCTTCGTTAAAATGTAATTCTTCCAATTCTTTTTGGAAGAAAGTGGAATCCATTACGGAAAGTAATTCTTCTAAATTGATTTCTTCTTGTGCGGAAATAGGGATCACCCTTCCCAAAGAAGAAACTGATTTGAGTAGTTCTTCCGTAAAACTCTGGTCTTCCCAGATATCTATTTTATTTAAAACGATCAAATGGGGTCGGTTTAGAAGTTCCGGGTTATAAGATCTTAATTCTGACTGAAGCATCCTGAAATCTTCCTGGATGTCCAATGCAGCAGCATCAAAAACGTATAATATACCTTTTACTCTTTCTATATGTCTTAAAAAAGAAAGACCTAGACCAATTCCTTTACTTGCACCTTCAATAATGCCGGGAATATCAGCCATGGTATAACGATAAATATCTCCCTTTCTTTTAACCACACCTAGGTTAGGAGAAAGGGTAGTGAACGCATATCCTGCGATCTTAGGGTGAGCTTCCGTAATTTTAGAAAGTAGGGTAGACTTTCCTGCATTAGGAAGTCCTACAATTCCGACATCCGCTAGAAGTTTTAGGCTGAAACGTAGATGTTTATATTCTCCATCTTCTCCAGGTTGAGAAAATTTAGGAGTTTGGTGGGTAGAAGATTTGAAATGGGTATTCCCTTTTCCTCCTCTTCCACCTTTTACAACTTGGAATTCTCCGTCATCCTTTACGAAATCGTAAAGTAGTTCCCCACTTTCTTCGTCGAAGACCTGGGTTCCGAGAGGAACAAAAAGGATTAGGTCCTCTCCCTTTTTACCGGATCTTTCGTTACCTTCTCCAGGGAATCCGTCCTGGGCTCTAAATCTTCTTTTAGTAAGATAACGATCTAGGGTAACCATGGAAAGGTTGGCACGGATAATAATATTGCCGCCAATTCCTCCGTCACCACCATCAGGTCCTCCGAATTCCACATACTTCTCTCTTCTGAAATGCATGGATCCGGCTCCACCATGTCCGGCGGTAACTTCGATCAATACTTCATCTAAAAACTTTTCCATGTTGAATCAGAGCCCTAAAAATAAAAAAAGAAAGGCTCGAGGAAAAAATCCCCGGAAGGCCTTTCTTTTTCCACGCACTAAATCTGAGATCTAATGCTTATTTCGGGTAAACGGAAACTTGAACTTTAGTTTTGGAAACTTGTTCAAATTTAACGTGACCTTCGACAAGAGAGTAGAGTGTGTGATCTTTACCTACACCTACGTTCTTTCCTGCGTTTAATCTAGTTCCTCTTTGACGAACGAGAATATTACCTGCAAGAACGAGTTCTCCACCGAAACGTTTTACACCAAGACGTTTGGATTGGGAATCGCGTCCGTTTTTAGATGAACCGCCACCTTTCTTATGTGCCATATTTATTCTCCTATGAGTTCAATTTCTGAAGGATATTGTTCCTTCAAGTTAACCAATCCACTTTTTACGAGATCGAAACTCGTATGAACAATTGGATCGGTCGTTTTTCCGGAGACAATCTTGAAGTCCAAGAGTCCGTCTCCGATCACCGCTTCTTCTGCCAAACCTTCCTTGCTTAAGTGCAGGTAAAGAGTTTGGATGAGTACTCCGACAGCGGCGCAGAGAAGATTTTGTCCTTTGGATCCGTGCATCTTAGAAGCATGCCCGGAAGATTCCAAACCAAGGATTTCTTCTCCCTTTCGGAGTATCTTAATCCGGATCAAACTGCCGAAAGAGAAACTACCTTAACTTTTTGCAGTTGTTGTCTATGTCCCCAGGTTCTCTGAGAGTTTTTACGTTTTTTGTAAACGTATCCTCTTACTTTTTCTCCCTTTACGTCTTCCAATACTTTCAAGGAGACTTTAGCGGATTTGAGTTCCGGAGATCCGATATGGACCTTATTATTTTCAGCGAATAGTAGAACCTTAGCATCGAAGGTGTCACCAGCATTTTTACCGGTTTTTTCAGTCAGGAATTCAAGATCCTGAGTGACTTTGAATTGTCGATTGCCGACAGAGATGATCGCGAACATGATTACTGGCCTAGTTTTCTCGAGTTTTGACCAGTTTTGACCGGTCCGAGCCGGTGTCAAGGGTTTTGGGGTACGATTTGCAAGGAAGAAGATTGGCTTTCACCTAGAACCTTCCGTTATTCGGGTTTTAAATCTTGCTTAGATAGACAGGAATCAGATCTAATAGTCTATACTATTATGAGATATCTTATCGCTAAGAAAAAAGATTTGGGAGACGGTTTTTTTGTAAGAAGGGTACTTCCACAGATCGAAGCCAGAAATGTGGGGCCTTTTGTTTTTCTGGATCATATGGGTCCTCTTCCCATCAAGACCGGAGCCGAAATTGTAGTCCGTCCTCATCCTCATATAGGTCTTGCAACCGTTACTTATCTATATGATGGAGTGATCACACATAGAGATAGTATAGGAAAGGTAGAAGATATCCGTCCTTTCGAAGTGAACTGGATGACTGCAGGTTCCGGAATCGTACATAGTGAAAGATCTAAATTAGATCCTGAATTTAATATTTTAGAAGGTATCCAAACCTGGGTAGCCCTTCCCAAAGAATTCGAAGAGACTTCTCCTGAATTTTTCCACCATGAAAGAGAAGAATTGCCCACAGTCAGCGGTGGAGGCTGGGAACTCAGGCTGATCGCAGGTTCCTTTATGGGAGAAGTTTCTCCTGTTAAAGTATATTCTCCATTATTCTACGCGGACCTAGAAGTAGAGGCAGGTGCAGAAGTAGAACTACCGGTTCCGGCTGAACAGGAAGCAGGCATTTATGTTGCCAGGGGTAAGGCAGACGCAGAAGGAAAGATTGTTTCCGTAGGGGATATGGCCATCTATCCAAAGGGTGGGGCAGTAAAATTCAGAGCGGAAGAAACTTCTAGAATTGTACTCCTAGGCGGGGTCCCACTTTCTACCCCAAGGCATATGTATTGGAATTTTGTATCCAGTTCTTTGGAAAGAATAGAACAAGCAAAAGTGGATTGGAAAGAAGATCGATTTGCTCATGTGCCAGGGGAGACTGAAAGGATCCCTTTGCCTGAACATTAAGAATCCTAAGATCGTTTAAAACCGGTTATTAATAGCGATTTGATGCGTTCTTTTTCATCTTATTGAAAAGAATTTCCTAAAATTCCACCTTGTCACCCTGGCCCTTACGTAAATTTTGGTCATAGCATGGAAATCCGCAATATCGCCATTATCGCACACGTTGACCACGGTAAAACAACCCTTCTAGACGGTATTTTACGTCAAACCGGAGCAGTTACTGCCAAGGAAGACGGGGAAAGGATCATGGATAGTAATGATCTCGAAAAAGAAAAAGGGATCACGATCAAAGCCAAAAACACTGCAGTTGTTTATAAAGGCACACGTATCAACGTAGTAGATACTCCTGGTCACGCGGACTTTGGAGGAGAGGTTGAACGAGTACTTTCCACAGCGGATTCCTGTCTTCTTCTTGTAGATGCTTTCGACGGGCCCATGCCTCAAACGAGATTCGTACTCGGAAAGTCCTTACAATTAGGACATAGACCTATCTTAGTTATCAACAAAATCGACCGTGATGGAGCTCGCCCTGACGCTGTAGTCGATATGGTTTTCGACTTGTTCAGCGATTTGGGAGCAACAAACGAACAATTGGATTTTCCAATCGTATATGCTTCTGCAAAACAAGGTTGGGCGGTCAGCAAATTAGAAGATGCTCCTAGTACAAATTTGGATGCATTACTCGATACTGTACTTTCTCATGTACCTCCTGTAAAAGCGAATATAGAGGCTCCTCTACAATTCCAAGTTACTTCTTTGGATTATAATGATTACGTAGGTCGTATTGCGATCGGTAAGATCTATAACGGAAAACTACAAAGAGGAATGAGTGTAGTTCAACTTTCCCCTAAGGCAAACGGTAGGGACGAAACCCAAGTTTTAAAAATTACTAAACTTTATAATTTCGAAGGACTCAAAAGAAACGAGATCGAAGAAGCAGAAGCAGGAGATATCGTTTCTATCGCAGGATTGCCTGATGTATTCATCGGAGATACGGTTTGCGAACCTGGAAAACCGGCACCAATGCCGGCGATCGAGGTAGAAGAACCTACCGTATCCATGTATTTTATGGTAAACAATTCTCCTTTTGCGAGTAAGGAAGGTAAGTTCGTAACTACCCGAAATATTCGCGAACGTCTGGACAGAGAATTAGAAACAAACGTAGCGATGCGTTTGGAAGAAACTGAAGATAAAGACCGCTTCAAAGTTTTAGGTCGTGGCGAATTACATCTTTCCGTATTGATCGAAACAATGAGAAGAGAAGGTTTCGAACTACAAGTTTCCCGCCCTGAGGTGATTATCAAGAAGGGAGAAAACGGAGAAAAGTTAGAGCCTTACGAGTATCTTGTAATGGATCTACCGGACCAATTTACAGGTAGTATTATTTCAGAGTTAAACCGTAGAAAAGGAGAGCTTCAGTTGATGGATGCTCATCCATCCGGAATGACCAGAGTAGAATTCGTAATCCCTACCAGAGGTATCATCGGATTCAGAGGTTACTTCGTAACTGAGACTAAAGGTGAGGGAGTCGCATCCAGCCGATTCTTGAGATTCGACGCCTATAAGGGAGAAATTCCTGGAAGAAAGAACGGCGCACTTATCTCCATGGACTCAGGAGAAACTACTGGATATGCCCTTTGGAAAATCCAGGAAAGGGGAGAGTTATTAATCGATCCTCAAACTGCTGTATATCCTGGAATGATCATAGGTATCCACTCCAGAGACAATGACTTGGAAGTGAACCCTGTAAAAGAGAAAAAGCTTACTAACGTAAGATCTTCCGGAGCGGATGAGGCGATCAGACTTGTTCCTCCTCGCAAGTTCAGCTTAGAGCAGAATATCGAATTCTTGGACGATGATGAACTTTTAGAGGTAACTCCTCAGAGTATGCGTCTTCGTAAAAGACATTTGGATGCAAACGCAAGAAAGCGCGCTGCCAAATAATCAGTTTCGAAAAGTCATTTAAAGAAAAAGGCTCGCTTAGGCGGGCCTTTTTTTGTCCTTCTTCTAATTCCAAAGAATATATGATCTATACTGAAACTCTGATCGTAGATACGTCTTTAGTCTCGGATATTCATTTCTATGAAGCTATTTTGTTGGAATCGGTTTCTATTAACTTTCCTGATAATTTCTCAGTATAACTGCTTTGGATTGATGTTATACTCTGCAAAAAACGGCTATATAGAGCACCGATTTGAAGCTAACGATATCAATTCATACCAAAAATCTATATCTGCGTATCCACCTTTACGGATTGAGACTAAGGGCATTTGTACCTTACATTACCATAAAGAGTATTCTAATGATAAGAACGGGTTTATTTTCGGTCCAATCCCGATCTTTTGGTCGGCGAATTCGAATCGGGAATCGGTCGTTTTTCTGAAAAACGAAATTCCATTGAAAAAACTTTCAAGCCGCCCTGCAAGTTGTGAGTACGGATGTTTTTGTAGCATAAAACTTAGTGTTTGGAGTAAAGGCGGTTGTTCATGCTCATGGGGATGTACTGACTCTATATCAATTTCAGAACAGATTGAGAGTATGTGTTCTAAATGAGCCCCACCTTGTGTAGCGTGCGTTACATAATTTCTACTACACCAAATGATATAAAACATATTATAATTTCAGAATATTCCTTCTTTTTATTTTTAATTGAACGATCGATTTAAGATTATTTTTTCACTTACACTTATAATTCTCTTATTTTCTCAATTGACAATTTAACACTGTTCTATAATCACCTTTGTGAGCTTGCGTTCATAAATAACGAACGGGAGTTCAAATAGCGAACGTTCGAAATTAAATATTTAAATCGATTGTTTGTTATATATAAAAAGAACTCCTTCCAGAAGAGGCAAAGCCCGGGAAGAGAGATCCGTAGAGAGAATAGTTTAAAAGAAGAGGGTTAAGGAGAATGTTAAAAAGAGCAAAGTTAATGGTAGCTGGGGTACTTTTCCTAGCAGCGGGAGCAGTGAGCGCGTCTGGTGGAGGATCTTCAAGTAAACCTCTAGCTGGAGCTTATCCAATCGTAATGACTCATGGTATTTTCGGTTGGGGTAAATCTACCGGTATTGTAGACTATTGGGGCGGAAACGCAGCTTATCTTCAATCCCAAGGAGCCACTGTTCTTACTCCTACTGTAACAGCTACAAACTCTTCTGCAGCAAGAGCTGCTCAGTTGAAAACAGCGATCCAAACTGCAATGGCAGCTAATAATTATACTGGAAAAGTTCATATCCTTGGACATTCCCAAGGTGGATTGGACGCTCGTTACCTAGTTTCGAATCTTAGTTTTGCAAGCAAAGTAGCAACTCTCACCACAATCAACACTCCTCACAAAGGAAGTCCGGTTGCAAGCGTGATAGAAGCTGTGATCCCGAATTGGGCGCTTCCTTATGTAGGAACAGTGGTAAATACTTTGGTGGGAGTTGTTTACGGACAATCTAGCCAAAATGCAGTTGCTGCATTAAAACTTCTAACAGTAAGCGGTGCTACTTCATTCAATGCAAGTGTTCCGAATGCTTCTGGAGTTAAGTATTTCTCTTACGGATCTTATATGATCGGTAATGATCTTATCCAGCACCCTGCAATGGGACTTCTTGCACCTATTTGTTCCATCGGAGCACCTTTCTACGGAATGAGTGTATGGAATGACGGTGTGGTCCCTGACGATTCTCAAAGATGGGGAACCTGGAAAGGTGGTCCTTCTTACGGAGTTTTGACTACAGGTGTGGACCACTTAGAAGCAACCAACGCATTATACCTGGGACAAGCTTGGTATGATACTAACGGTTATTTCTTAAAAATGGCTTCAAACGCAAAAAGTAATCAATAAGAAGCCAGTTTCGATCTCGTAAAATAGATGCGCCTCCGTTGGGAGGCGTTTTTTTTATCCTCAATATAGTAAGTGTGCTTATTAAAATGCTTGCATTATATGTGCACTTATTATATAAGGAATCCAGATAGTAAGCATACTTACTATCTGGAGGAATAAAATGTGGAAGTATGAATATAATACAACAGTAAAAGGAATCGATGCTAAATCACTTTGGGAAGCCAGATCGGACGTTTCCAATTGGTCCAAATGGGATTCTGATATAGAATGGACCAAGATAGAAGGAGAAGTTTCCGTAGGCAAAGAATTCGTCCTGAAGCCTAAAGGAGGATTTGCCTGTAAGGTTTTGATTACGGAAGCAGAGAAACCATTTGTGTTCGGGGATGTGACCTATTTGCCTGGGGCAAAAATGAAATTTTTACATTTTTTTAAACCGAGCCCAGAAGGAACGGAGATAAAGGTGGAGCTGAGTATTTCAGGACCTCTAGGTTTTCTTTGGAAAAAAATCATAGGCGAAGAACAAGCTAAGGGGATGGAAGAAGAGATTCGACAATTTTCAGAATTGGTTCGGAAGGAAATCCGATGAATTCCAGATACTGGATCGTAGTCGCTTCCAAGGAACATTCTGCTATCGGCATGTCCGAAGGAATTGTCCAAGCATGTCATGGAAAAAAGGCGCCTCTCGCAAGAATGAAAAAAGGGGATTGGGTCTTAGTATATTCTTCCAAAGAAAACTTCGGATCCAAAACTCCTTATCGAAAATTTACATCGATCGGACGTATTCGGGATGATTCGGTCTATTCTTTTCAAATGAGCCCGGATTTCTGTCCGTTTAGGAGAAACGTTACATACTATCAGGCGGAAGAAACGGACATTTTACCTTTGGTAGATTCTTTGGATTTTATCCAAAATAAAAAGTCCTGGGGTTTTCCGTTCCGTTTCGGATTTTTGGAAATCGGGCCGAAAGATTTCGGGCTGATTTCTGCAAGGATGGGTTTAAGTGTCCAAGGAAAAAGTATTTAGATACGATAAATCCGACGATAGTCCTGGATTTTTGTTATGGCAGGTCACGAATCTTTGGCAAAGGGAGATCCGAAAGGTTTTAGAACCTTTGGATCTCACCCATGCTCAATTCGTTCTTTTAGCAGTTACACATTGGTTGGAACTCCACGAAGAAGAGACTACTCAGATCAAAATTGCGGATAGAGCTAAAACGGATCCTATGACTACTTCTACCGTACTTAGAACTCTTGAATCTAAGAAGTTGGTGAAACGTATCTCTCATGAAACCGATACGCGTGCAAAATTAGTGAAGACAACTGGAGAAGGGCAGAAGGTTTTAAAACAAGCTGTCAAAGTTGTGGAAGATTTTGATGAGGATTTCTTTTCCATTTTAGGCGGGAAAAGAAAAGATATGGTTAGCGGATTGCAGATACTTTCCCGGAAATAATGGGAAGGGCCAAAGAGCCTTTCCTAAGGTTCAGGCTCTTGGACTTAAGCGATTGCGATTTATTCTTTGTTTTTCAGTTTTTCCAGTTCTCGGATCAGTTCCTCTTTAGAAACATTCGGATCCTGTTTTAATCTTCGGATGAGTTCGTCAGTGCTCTCTTTTTGGGATATAGTTTTAGTATCCACAACCCCATCTAGAATTACGGAAGAGAAGTTTTGCACACCAGGTGCCGCAATCCCCGGTTTCATTTTATTCAATTCTACCACAGCTACATGTTCGAAAACTTCTTGTACCTGGCCCGGGAATTCAGCGATCTTAATTGGAGTTCCTACAGCTATATTATCCGTAGTGGAGAACAGCGCGAAAAAGTTTTGTTTTCCTTCCGTTTGTGGAAATGCTTCTCCATCTAAAGTAAACAGTACTACTCCTGCCACTTCGTTATCTAAGGTTTTTTTAAATTTTCCTAGATTGATGGAGATCCTACCTAAGAGCGGATTTCCGATCCTTCTGTAAACGTCTCCATTAGAGAATACGATTGAGTTTTTATCTTGGGCAAGTTCTGCGGATCTTCCGGTCCCTTCTCCTATTAATTTGCTAAAATCTTTTACTTTCATAAAAGGTCCGAAGGAACGGATCGCCCAGCTTTTAGGATTTGGCGAATTGTGACCGTGATAATTTCGATGGAACTCTTTACCATTCGTTTCAAAAAATAAAAGTTCTCTATCACTGGTCTGAAGTTTTCCGGATTTGACTTTTAATTCTTCTCTGTTTTCGCTTACGCTGAATTGGAGTCTTGTTAATATTTGATGGCTAAATTCCATCTCTCCTTTTGCGGTACGTCGGATCCAAAGGGTTTGTATTTTGATTTTTCCGTTTTCGAACCATTCTTTGGATCTTTCATTTACATAAAATCCTGCCAGTTCCGGGATTGCCGAAGTGGGTTTTCCTTTTAAACTATCTCCACAGTTTATGAGGATACCAAACAGGGTTAAGAGAATTACAGATATTTTGAAACGGTTTCGAAACATTTGAATTACGTTAGTTTTCTACTGAAAAGGGTAAAGAAAAAAAAGGAAATTCATATTATCTTGACAAAGTCGTCGTTTTCGTAGACCAATGAGCGGATAAAAAAAGATGGATCCTGAGCCGACAGCTTTCCGATTTCGATATTTACTTTCTATAATTTTCTGTATCTTCTTAGTTTCTTGCTCATCTGCGGATGTACCAGTTGCTCAAAAAGGGATTTTAGATTTAACCAATTGGGATTATAGATCTATTCCTACATTTAATTTGCAGGGAGATTGGTCTTTTTTTCCGAATACATTCCAGCCTGATCCTAATTCTGAAAAATCTCCTGAGTTTCGTAAAATTCCTGGGGTTTGGCCTGGCACAGGTTATGCACTTCTTAAATTAAAAATACTTCTTCCGGAGAAACATGGACGTTTAGCGATCTATTCCAAACACCAGGCAACTGCTTTTGAAATTTTGATCAATGGAGTTTCTGCAGGTACTTCCGGAGAACCTGGAACTAGTTTCGAGACCAGCTCTCCGGATAATAGGCCGGTATATTATGAATGGGACGAATCCACTAAAGAAGTGGATATTAGTTTCAAAATTTCTAATTTTCATCATAGGTTGACGGGTCTTTGGTTTGATATCCGTTTCGGGGATGCAAGATCACTTTATAAGGAAACTTTAATACTTAGGGACTGGGATCTTTTTCTATCCGGACTTTTTTTCATGTCCACTATCTACCATCTTGGTCTTTTCTTTCTGAGGAGGCAGGACCGTACCCCATTGGTATTCGCGTTATTCTGTTTTTGCTTATTCCTTCGTTTATTCGTGACTGAGGAAAAGCTGATCCAATTTTATTTCCCTTGGGCAGATTATCCGCTTTCTATGAACTTGGAATATCTGACAATGTATGCCGCCTTACCGTTAGGGCTTCATTTTTTGCGGCATTCTTTTCCGACGTATTTCCCTCGGAAATGGATGTTATTATTTTATCTGATCTCATTTATATTTTCGTTAAGTACACTTTTTCCTTTTCCGATTCCTTCTCTGCCGGTTCCTTATTTTCAGTTCGTATTTTTAGGGGGCGTGGCATTTGCAATTGTGGTACTTCTTAGGGCGATCATCCACAAGGAACAATATTCTCTTGTTATTGGATTTGCGATCTTAGCTTTGATCGTAGCAGGGATCTTTGATATGCTTGCCGCTAGGCAGATCATATTCGCGAGGTTTATTATTCCGATCGGACTGTTTGTGGCCATTCTGACCCAGACATTCATTTTATCTTCTAGATACAGAGATCTATATAACGAAAAAGAGAAACTTTCGGATCGCCTACAACGTTTGAATGCAACTTATAGTAGATTTGTTCCTATCAGCTTTTTGGAATTTTTAGGAAAAGAAAAGCTGGAGGATATGAGGCCTGGGGACCAGATCAAAAAGGAAATGACCATCCTGTTTGCGGATATTAGATCCTTTACCGAAATTTCTGAAAGTCTGGATTCCAAGGAAAGTTTTGAATTGTTAAATTCTTATATTTCGGAGATGGAACCTCTTATTCATTCCAATCACGGTTTTGTGGATAAGTATTTCGGCGATGCAATCATGGCTCTTTTTCCCGAAAGTTCCGACGACGCAGTGAATGCCGCTATCTCTATGCAAAATCGTATTTTGGATTATAACCAAAGAAGAATGGACCAAGGAAATCGTGCAATCGGAGTCGGGATCGGGATCCATACCGGTTCCTTGATGATGGGGCTTGTCGGTTCAGGAGATCGTATGGAAAGCACTGTGATCTCTGATGCAGTCCATCTTGCTTCTAAATTAGAGGCTCTGAATAAATATTACGGTTCTAATATATTGATCAGTGAAGATACTTATTCTAAACTAAAATCTCCCCAAAACTTTTTGCTTAGAAAATTGGATAAGCTCAAGTTTAGAGGAAAGGAAGCACATAGAGCAATCTACGAGCTAGGCGATCATTTAACTAAGACTGAAAAAGAAGCGTTCCTAAGTTCCAAAAGTAATTTTGAAAGGGGGGTGGAACTTTTTCATTATGGAAAATATTTGGATTCAGGAGAATCTTTCAGAGAAGCTTTGAGGATCTATTCCGGAGACAGGGCCGCCAACTTATACTTAAAACGTTGCACGGAGCAAATTTATTCTTCCAATGTAAAAGTGCAGCCCGGTCCGGATCTAGCTTAAATTTTTAGATCATTCCCCATTTAAAAACAAGGTTTCTTCCGCATCTTCTTGGGAATCTTCAGAAGCGGAATCCAAAGACTTACGGACTTTGGCTCCTAATTTTCGGATATTCTCCGCTCTTCCTAAAAGATTTCCTCTGCCTGATTTTAATTTTCCGAGCACCGCATCATAATTGTCCTTGGACTTATCTAAGGATTTTCCCAAAACTTCCAATGCAGTGACTATCTCTACGATCTTATCGTACATCTTACCGGATTCTTCTGCGATCTGTTCCGAGTTTTTGTTTTGTTTTTCCTTTCTCCAAAGGTTGGCGACCATCTTTAAGGAGACCATCAGGGTAGAAGGAGTGACGATCAGAATATTTTTTGCATAAGCATCTTCTAAAAATTTTGGATCTGTTCGAACTGCTTCATAATATGAAGGTTCCACCGGTAGGAACATCAGAACAAAGTCCAATGATTCTATGCCGTAGAGTGACTGGTAATTTTTCTTATATAATCCGGAGACATGTTCGTATAAACTTTTGAGATGTCTTTGAAGAGCTGCCTTTTTTATATCTTCCGATTCCGCAGAAGCATATTCCACGTAAGCAGTTAAGGAAACCTTAGAGTCTATCACGATTGATTTTCCGGAAGGAAGTTTGACTACTATATCCGGTCTTAGCCTTCCGTCCTCGGTTTGTACGGACTCTTGGGCAGTGTATTCTCTTCCTTTGACTAGACCGCTATTTTGGAGGATATTTTCGAGTATCCCTTCTCCCCAATCCCCTTGGGTCTTGGAGTTTCCTTTCAGAGCGGATGCCAGGCTTTTGGCGTCTTCCGAAAGTGTTTTATTCATTTCTAATAGATTATTGATCTGAGCCTTTAAGTTTGCGGTATCATCCTTATGCTCTTTATGTGAAAGTTCTACTTTCACTCCGAACTTTTCTATTTCTTCCTTAAAAGGACGAAGTAGGTCGTTCATCTTTTCGTGAGTTTGCTGGTTGAATTTTTGAGAATTATCTAATAACGCCTGATTGGCTGCATGTTTGAATTTTTCATCCAGCTTGGACATTAGATCTTCGAATTCTTTTTTTTGGTTCTCCAATCTTTCTTTCAAAAGATCGGATTCCTTTTTCATGGCTTGGTAATAGCCGATTGCTTTTTCCGTTTTTTCAGAATTCTCTTTAAATTCTTTTTCTAACTGAAGGATCCTTTCCTTGGATCTTTGTTCTGAGGTGAGAAGTCCCGCTCTTTCTAATTTTAACTTTTCGTGTTCATTCGGATTGATCCCAGACTCTTTGGAATAGAGGGCTTTTGCCAAGAAGAAGGCGAGGCCAAAGCCGATGAGAAGACCGGTGAGTAATACGATTGCAAATTCCATTTTGACTCCTTTTTGGAATTCGGTACAATTCAGGATACCATATTCCAGGATAGAATTTCCATTTTATAAAGACCCCGGACAAATCTGGGGCCTTTTGTTTTAATTTAGAAAATTAGCGTTTTCCTTTTTTGCGAGAAGGGCCGCCGGACCCTGAGCCGGAACTTTTTCTTCCGCCGCCATTACCACCGCCGCCGCCACGGTATTGATTTGAGTTTCGGTTTTTATCCTTATGATCCCGTTTGCCTTTTTGTTTGGATTTTCCACCAAAACGTCTATCGTTACGGTCATTGCGGGAAGAACCTTCTTTTTCTCGGAAACCTCTTTGGTCTTGGTCGAAGCGGGCACCTGAGTCAAATTTTTCCGACTTCTCTGCGAGAGCTAATTTGAATAGAGCTGCAGCTAATCGTTCTGCAGGAATTCCCTCTGAAGTAAGTTTTTTGACAAGTTTAGAATATTCGGAAACATCTCCTTCTTCCGCGACTTCTTTAACTATATGAGAATATTCTAAAAATTTCTTTTCAGTGAGCTCTGCAATATCAGGAATTTTTCCAAGTTCCATTTCGAATTCGTGGTCTTCTCTGATCTTACGCAATGTTCTAAAGTCTTTATTTGAAACAAAGCTGAGGGCGAGTCCTTTTCTCCCGGCTCTTCCTGTCCGGCCGATACGGTGCACATAATCTTCCGAATCTCTTGGAATATCGTAATTGACTACGGCTTCAACATCGCTTACATCGATCCCTCTTCCAGCTACATCCGTTGCTACAAGAACTGTAACAAGTCCTGCACGGAATCCGGACATCACTTTGTTCCTTTGGTTTTGGGAAAGATCTCCGTGTAATCCTTCGGAAAATACTCCTTTGGATTTTAAGAATTCCACTGTTTCGTCGACTCTGACTTTAGTATTACAAAATACTAATGAAGCTTTTGGGGTATGAAACTCTAATAGACGGATTAATGCTTCAGGCTTAAGACCTTCTCTCATTTCAAAATAAATCTGCTGGATCTTAGGTCTGTCCGCTTTTCCACCTGTGACATCTACGATCTTAGGGGAATCTTGGAATTTTTTAGTAATTCCCATCACCTTTGCGGAAAGAGTCGCGGAGAATAGAATTGTTTGTCTTTCTTCGGGAACTTTTGCGAGGATAATTTCCATATCCTCTAAAAATCCCATATCTAACATTTCATCCGCTTCGTCTAGGATCACCATTTTGATCTCGTTTAGGATCAAGGTTTTGCGGTCCATATGATCCATGGTCCTTCCAGGAGTACCAACGACTACTTGTGGTTTTCTTTTTAATGCCTTGAATTGTTTGGTGATATCATCTCCACCATAGATTGCGGCTACTTGGAAATCTTCTTTATATTTTCCTAATTTTCTATATTCTTCCGCGACTTGGACTACCAATTCTCTGGTTGGGCAGAGTACTAATACTTGTGGAGACTGTTCTCCTTCTTCCAATATTTCTAAACTTGGAATTGCAAATGCTGCTGTTTTACCTGTCCCAGTGCGGGAATGGCCGATTACGTCTCTTCCGGAAAGAATGAGAGGAATAGCTTCGGATTGAATGGAAGAAGGTTCCGTAAATCCAAGATCTGATACTGCGTTTAAGACGTCCTCGGATAGTCCGAGTTCATGGAATGTTTTTTTGGGTTTCAAAGATTGCTCCTGGGATACTCGCGTAAATTTTTACGGGTCCCTACGATTATGCCTGTCTGGCTAAGAGCTTGGATCTTTGTAGAATGGTCCTACTTAAACATAAAGGAAAGATTTAGGCTCTAGTATCGTTTCTTCCATCAATTCAAAGCCGCTTGTGCGGCATAGCATTAAAGATCTTTTATTCCTTGCCAGCCTTCATATATTTCAATTTTAGCTTTGTCGGGAACTTTTCAATCGCATATCTAAGCATTGTCCTGGGCATTTTGTGAGCATGTTTATCCAAAAAGTCAGTCTCAGGTTTTAAACTTCTATTACCAACTTCTCTTAGCATCCAACCCACTGCCTTATGAATAAGATCTTCCTTATCCGTTAATAGGTTTTCGGAGATCTTTAATGTGTCTTTAAAGTCACCTTTACGAATGAAAGCATAAGTGGAGATGATCGCGACCCTTCTTTCCCATAGATTATTCGATTTAACTAGTTTATATAAGATGTCTCTTTTCTTATCTATCAGATAATCTCCGATCAATTCCCTGGAGCTTAGATCTACGATGTCCCAATTGTTCACGTATTTTAAGTTTTTTAAATAGAATAGATGAAGTTCTTTGCGACCTTCTTCCGGAGTTTTTTGGAACTTCTCACATAGTATAAAAAAACCTAAAAGTCTTTCTTCATGGTACTTTGATTTTACGATTTTCTGAAGTTCGGATAACGGGAGTCCCTTGTATAATTTGGAAATTTTTCGAAGTGGTGGGACCTTTATTCCTAGGAATAGATCACCTTCTCCATATTGCCCCTTTCCCGTTTTGAAAAATCGAGAGAGTATTTCGACCGCTTTTGGATCGGAGAGTTTTCGGACTTCTTCGATCACTTCCTCCGCCTTGGAAGTTTCTCCTCCCAATAATTTCTTTTGGAATATAGATTTGGATTTGGGCATGGGACAAAATCTATTTTTGGCAGATGGGGAGGGCAAGCATTATAGAAGGACAAATGTCATGTTCTAAATTTCGGTTTTTGGGCTTGCCAGTTAGGAGGTCCAACAAATCCTAATTTTTAGGAAAGATCCACTCTCGTATGAAACATAAACCTCTTCATAATATTTATAGTAAGGATATTCTCAGAAAGAAGATCGAGGCGGAGGATTTCCAGCGTACTACTATTTCCTTTTATAGATATGTGATCTTAGAAAATCCGGACCTTCTCCGTAACGAACTGTATAGAGAATGGGAATCTTTAGGGGTGCTCGGAAGGATCTATATCGCAAGAGAAGGGATTAACGCTCAATTATCCGTGCCTGAATTCAATGTTCAAAAATTCAGGGATTCAATAGATGCCAGAAAAGAATTTAAAAATGTTCCATTCAAGATCGCAGTGGAACAAAAATCTTATTCATTCTTAAAATTGGACATTAGAGTCCGCAACAAGATCGTAGCGGACGGTCTTGCAGATGATACTTTTGATGTAACCAATGTGGGGACTCACTTAAACGCGGAAGAATTTAATAAAAAATTGGAATCTTCAGATACAATCGTAGTGGACGTTCGCAATCATTATGAATCTGAGATAGGACATTTCGAAGGAGCGTTACTTCCTCAGGCAGATACGTTTAGAGAAGAGTTACCTCTAATAATAGATCTTCTGCAGGATAAAAAGGATAAGGAAATTGTAATGTATTGCACCGGCGGGATCAGATGTGAGAAAGCCTCCGCTTATCTGAAACATCATGGATTCCAAAATGTGTATCAGTTGCATGGAGGAATTATTTCCTATGCTTCCGAAATTAAGGAGAAGGGACTGGACTCCAAGTTTAAGGGGAAAAATTTCGTGTTCGACGCGAGACTCCAAGAAACCGTAGGAAATGAGATCCTAAGCGAATGCCACCAATGTGATCAAAAATCTGCAAGGCATATCAATTGCGCGAATCCTGCTTGCCATATTCTATTTATCCAATGTTTATCATGTTCGGAAAAATTCGATAATTGTTGCTCTGTAGAATGCCAAAAGATCGCTTCTTTGCCTTTGGAAGAGCAGAAAAAATTAAGAAAAGGTAAAGCAGCTTCCAACCAACATTTTTCCAAATCCAAGATCCGACCTAAGGTTTTCGAACTTTACAAAGGAAAATAATTCGGATTTTAATTTCAATTCTCAGTAAAAAAATAGAATTTCTTGTAACTATGGTTATTACAAGTAGTCTAAATGATATCGTTTTAAAAAATGATATTTTAATCGTATGATATTGAACCGAAAAAATTTCCTAATGGGGATAGCCGGACTTTTATTCGGTTCGGCCGCGATCCATAGGTTTTTTGAAAATATAAGAGGAGAAAAAACGATGCAGAAATTACCGGTATTTTTTGTAGGCCATGGAAGTCCAATGAACGCTCTCGGACCGAATCCGTTAGCCGATACATGGGCGGAATCTACGAAAGATTTTCCGGAACCTAAAGCGATCCTAAGCATTTCTGCTCATTGGTTTACAAGAGGAACATACGTAACCTCTAACCAATCTCCTCCTACTATTCATGATTTTTATGGATTCCCTCAGGAATTATTTGATGTGCAGTATTCTGCACCTGGAGATCCAAAACTTGCAGAAGAACTTTCTAAATCCAAAGATGCACAAGTGATCCAAGATGATTCTTGGGGATTGGATCATGGGACATGGAGTGTTCTTAGGAATATGTATCCTAAGGCAAATATTCCGGTAGTTCAATTGAGTTTGGATGCTACCAAGCCTGGAGAATGGCATTACGAATTTGCAAAGTCTTTATCTAAACTTCGAGAACAAGGTGTGCTTGTTTTGGGAAGCGGAGACCTTGTCCATAATTTACGCCTTTATGATTGGAAAAACCAAGACAAGGCACATGACTGGGCATTGGACGCGAATGAAACATTCAAGGATCTAATCCAGAAAAGAGATTGGAAAAGCCTAGCGAATTATCAAAAATTAGGGACTGCAGTGCAGATTGCAATTCCTACACCTGAACATTATCTTCCGATGTTATATGCTTTGGCACTAGCAGAGGAAAAGGAAGAGATCCGTTTTTATAATGATATCATCCAGAGTTCCGTATCTCTGACTAGTATGAAGATCAGTTAGTTTTTTCTCTTCCCCAAATAGCAGCTAAAAGAAGTCCGCTGACCAAATGCCATACTCCCCACCAAGCTGCGATGAGTGCCATGGATCCAATCCCTTGGAAGAATGTAAAAATTAAGATAAGTCCTAACCCTGAGTTTTGTAGTCCTGTTTCAAGAGAGATTGTTTTTCTTTCTTTATGAGCGAGGCCTGCGATCCAAGAGGCAAGATATCCTACCGTTAAGGCGGAGCCGTTATGAAGAAGTACCAGCCAAAACAAAACAGGTCCGAAGTCTACGAAGGATTTCCAGTTACCAACGAATGCGATCAATATAAAAATACCTAGCAGAACTGTGGAGCCGATCCTCATCGGCTTTTTTAAAGAAGAAGCAACCTTAGGAAGAAAACGATTCGTAAGAGCGCCTAAAATTAAAGGTAAGACCAATATTAGAAAAATAGAAAGAAATACATCTACAGGATTTAAGCTGATCTCCTTTAATCTATCTGCTGCAGGGGTATATAGTTTTCCCCAAAAGAAAAAGTTAAATGGGGTAAAAAACCAAGCTAGAACCGTCGTAGTCGCAGTTAACGAAATAGAAAGAGGAACATTTCCTTTCGCAAGAAGGCTGATAAAATTGGACATATTCCCGCCAGGGCAGGCAGCCACTAAGATCATTCCTAAAGCCAAACCCGGGTGAGGTTTTAAGATATATAGTAAGCCTAGGGTGATCGCAGGCAATAAGACTAATTGGGAAAATAGACCTACAATTGCAGCTTTAGGCTGTTTTCTTAAGTTCGTAAAATCGGCGATTGTTAATTCTAAAGAGACCCCATACATGATCAGTCCCAAACATATATTCAGGACAAAAAGTCCTCCTGGACTGAAATTCAATCTGACTAAATCGTAATCTTGCATGTATTTCCTTCAGCGGATGAGCAGCCCGCTGCCGTTTAATATTTTAGATTTTTTTAAACTATATTTTAGTCCGTCCAGGTGACTAAAATTTCCCTTGGTCCGGAGAATGGTAATCTTCCGTGGGAAACGGAATAATTGTCTATCAAAAGAACGTCCCCTTTTTGCCAGGAAAATATGGATAAGTGTTTCCAGAATGCCTGGCTTACCTTTCCTATCTCGGAAACGCTGATCTCTGAATCATCTCCGAAGATCACATTTGTGTCTTGGTCTTTCGGCTCTACTAACTTCTTCTTTAAGAATGTAAGAACATATAGAACTCCCGCTAGGATAAAGCTACGGATAGTTCCTTGTTGTTTTAGGATTTTTGCATATTCTAATCTTGCCGCGTCTTGGTGAAATACCTGGCTATGATTATGCCATGCTTTTGTTTTGGCGATAGGGTGTTTACGGACGGCAACCTGTTTATTAGTGAGTTTTAATCCGTCTTCCGGTAACCATTCTACTTGGAATCTTTGCTGCGCGGCAATCTTCTCTACTTGTTTTTTTTCTTTAGTGGAGAACATTTCGTCCCAACGTTTTGTTTTCCAAAGATTATAACGAGAAGCATTCGGTCCGTCGTATTTGCGGATATATTTCACTCCTTTAGTTTCGAACTTTTTCAATAGATCAGGATCCAGATCCTCGTATATTTTTCGTAGGTCTGCAATTGGAGTTTCGCCGTTTGCATTAGGTGCAACAGCGCAGAAAAACATCAGTTTGCGGGGAGGTTTATCCAAAAAGCTCATCTCAGCATGTTGCATGATCGGATAATGAGGAGGAAGTTCGCTAGCTGTATGGACAAACTGAGTAACTTTGTTTCTGGGAGAAGTTCCTAAATAGTCGGTCTTTAAATTTTTGTCCAAGCTGAGAGCAACGTCTTCGAATTCTTGGGCGGAGGAAATTTGAAAACCTCTGAATAATACTGCGCCATATTCTAATAGATCTGCTTCGATTGATTTTTTATTTTTAGAGATCCATGCAGGTAAAAATCCGGACTCTAAAGCGTTCGTGTCTCCAGGACCGTAAATCCTGGGGAGTTCTTTTCCGGGGAAAAAAGATCTTTCTACCCGGCCTATACCTTTCGGCTTAGTTTTGTTAGCGGAGACTTTCTTAATTGCGGATTTGCCAGATCGGGAAATTGTATTTGTTTTCATAGAGGCTCTCCCGTTAGAGAATGAAAACTTTTATAAAACCGTAGAGGGGAAAGGCAAGTCTTTTCATTCTCTAAACTAGAGGTCGGTTTAATCAAGCTTACCATTTTTAGTTAAACCCAGTTTCCACTCTTGTAGGAATTCCTACAAATCCGTCTTGATTCGGTGGCTTCTTCTAAAATACGTATACCATGAGTTCTATTGTAATTCGTTCGGAAGATCCTAAGGTTGAGATGGCATGGTTTTGCGATCTTTGTAACGGTGACTACGAATATCTGGGAGTTCCGGATCCAAAACTAAGATCCAGTTTCGAACATTGTGCGGAGATTATCCGACTCGCAGACGAGCTAGGTTATCAAAATATTCTTCTTCCTTCTTCTTACCAAGTGGGGCAAGACACTTTGACATTCGCTGCTGCGGCGTCTCAATTTACTAAAAACATTTCGTTACTTACCGCGGTGCGTTGTGGAGAAATACATCCTCCAATGCTTGCAAGGACCATATCTACATTGGATCATATGTTAAAGGGAAGATTGAATATTAATATTATATCATCCGATCTTCCCGGTACGATCCGAGATTCGAAAGAAAGATATAAGATCTCTAAAGAAGTTATAGAAATATTAAAACAATCCTGGACTAAAGATGAGATCGATTTCCAAGGAGAATTTTATAAGATCAAATTGAGTTCTGATCCTTCTAAATCTTACCAAACAAATGGGGGACCCTTATTATACTTCGGAGGAATTTCGGAAGATGCAAGACAACTCTGCGCGGAATACTGTGATGTTTTTTTGATGTGGCCGGAAACCGAAGAAAGATTGGCGGACACAATGAAAGATCTAAGCGGGAGAGCAAAGTCTGCAGGAAGAAAAATTGATTTCGGTTTAAGGATCCATGTGATCGTAAGAGATACAGAAAAAGAGGCGAAAGATGCAGCTTCTAGATTATTATCCAAATTGGATCTGCAAAAAGCGGAAGAACTCAAACATAGAGCCTTGGATTCTAATTCTGCCGGAGTCAAAAGACAAGACGAACTCAGGAAGAATGCAGGTTCTGATCTATTCATAGAACCTAATATTTGGTCAGGCATCGGTCTTGCCAGATCGGGTTGTGGTTCTGCAATTGTAGGAACTCCGGAACAAGTATTAGAAAAAATTAATAGGTATATAAATATGGGGATCCGAGCATTTATACTCTCAGGATATCCTTTGATGGACGAATGTAAAATATTTGCAGAAAAAGTGCTGCCTCATATACAAACGGTTTCTTTACCGAAGGCCCAAGGCAGAATTCCGGACAGAGAGCCTGTGACTCCTTTAACAACTGGAGAGAGAAAATGAAAATTTCACTTTCTAAAGAAGGTCCAAATTTTTCCAGATTAGTCTACGGTTGTTGGAGACTACATACGGATCCAAAAGGATCAGGTGTTGATCGAATTTTAGAAAAGATCGAAGTTTGCCTCGAATCCGGGATAGATACTTTCGATCATGCGGATCTATACGGTGAGTACGGGAACGAAGAAAAATTCGGCGCAGTATTAAAATCCAAGCCTGGGCTAAAAGATAAGATCAAGATAGTTACTAAGGCGGGGATCCAGTTACCTGGGCCAAATCGTCCAGGAATTTCGGTAAAACATTATAATACATCCGGAGAATATCTGATAAGTTCTGCGGAAAATTCATTAAAAAAACTGAATGTAGATAAAATAGATCTACTTCTAATCCATAGGCCTGATCCCTTGATGGATGCGGACGAGATCGCGAAAACCTTTAGATCTCTAAAAGAAAGCGGAAAAGTTTTATATTTCGGAGTTTCTAATTTTACTCCTTCTCAATTTTCACTTTTACAATCCAGATTGGATTTTCCTTTGGTTACAAACCAAGTGGAGTTCCATCCATTTTATCCGGATCCTTTGACAAATGGAGTATTCGATCAGGCCCAAGAATTGTCGATTAAGCCGATGATCTGGTCCCCAACTGCCGGGGGCAGGGTTTTCCAACCTAAAACAGAACAAGAAATTGTTTTATATAAAACATTAGAAGAGATTGCAAAGAAGAAAAGCGCAACTATCGATGCAGTATTATTCTCTTGGTATCTATTCCATCCCGCACAGTTAGTCCCAGTTTTAGGGACGAATGAACCGGATCGTATTAGATCCGCTGCAAAATCATTTCAAGTTCAACTAGGAAGAGAGGAATGGTTTCAAATTTTAGAAGCGGGAACAGGTAAAAGAGTTCCCTAATATAAAAAAATGACCATATAAGAAATTTCTAATTAGAATATAATACTTATATTTATACTGCTCGTTCGATATCAAAAACGGAGAATCCAAAATGAAAATCGAACAAAGCAAAAAGGGAGCCCCCCTTTTGTTAGGAATCTTATTATTCCTACTCAATTGTAACGGGGAGAAGGTCATAAACACGGAAAGTTTACTGGGACTGATCCAGAAACCGGACCAAACGAAAATTGACACAAATTATTCGGACCTGGCAGTCATTAATACTGCAAACGGGACTGGAACATTCTCTTTACTCACTTATAACGTGGCAGGATTGCTGGAACCTTTTTCGAGTTCGAATCCTAGTGAGAACACTCCTTATATGGGGCCTTTGATGACTCCATTCGATCTGATCCAAGTCCAGGAGGATTTTAATTACCACGCAAGTCTGTACGCAAATGATGTACATCCTTATAGATCCGCCACAAGCGGAGGAATGGGGATAGGTGACGGTTTGAATACTCTCTCCTATTTTCCGTTCTCGGATTTCCAGAGAGTGGATTGGGATGCATGCAACGGAACCGATTGTTTAACTCCTAAGGGATTTACTTTAGCAAGGCATAAAGTCGCGCCGGGAGTGTTTTTGGACGTGTATAATTTGCATACGAACGCGAGTACGGAAACCGCAGATCTTGCTGCGAGAAGGTCGAACGTATTACAAATTCTGAATTTTATAGAATCCAATTCTGCAGGAAACGCAGTGATCGTGATGGGAGATACGAATACAAGATACACTAGATCCGGAGATAATATCAGGGAATTTATCAATCATGGATTTACCGATGTTTGGATCCAATTGATCAGGGGAGGATCTTATCCTACACAAGGAGCGGATGCTTTGATGGACTGCGAAGGTCATAGGACAAGTGCAGGCTGCGAGGTAGTGGATAAAATATTCTATCGTGGTAATTCCTATATTTCCTTATCACCTAGCTCTTATTTGATTGAAGATGCAAGATTCGTTCACCCTGTGACTGGAGTTCCTCTTTCTGACCATTACGCCGTCTCTTCTACATTCAATTATTCTTTGCTGCAGAATTTATTGTATAGCGACGCATTCGGAGGGCCACATGGAACTGCGTTTAACGATGTGAATTCTCTGCCTTCTTCTCCATCTGCATCGAAATTAAGTTTAAGATCCGGATCAAGAGTAGATGCGGTTTCTTTACAATTAACGAATGGAGCAGTTTTAAATCACGGAGGAACAGGAGGAAGTTTGCAAACTTTAAGTTTGGGAACGACAGAGTATTTAGACCAAGTAAAACTTTGTAGTGGGCAAAAAAGTGGTCAAACTCGTATTTTTTATGCACAATTCCACACGAACCTTGGGAGACTTCTTACGGGAGGATCTAGTACCTCCAGTTGTACTACATACACGGCACCGAATGGCTGGGGAATTGTAGGATTTCATGGAAGAAGTGGGGACGAAATTGATAAACTGGGCGTGATCTTTGCCCCCGTTCCATAAATGAAAGGGAAAGTATTTCAGCCGAACATTCGATAAAAACCGAAGGAATAAAAAGCGATCCATTTGTTTCTAATAGAAAGTTTCCTAAATATGTCCGAGGTTCGATGCGGGACGTATAGGATTTTTAGGAGAAATGAATGTTTCGCTTTCTAACTTCAATCTTAATCGTATCTTTTCTTTTCGTCTGTAAGGCCGAAAATTCCCAAAAACAGTCCGGAGAACTTTCAGACGGACGCTCTAGGTCTGCAGCGGCACCAATGCCTTCTTCTGCGGACGAACAACCGATGCAGGAGGCCGAGAAAAAATTGGCCGGCAAAGCGGGGGAAAGGGAAGAAGCTCCAGAGGATCAGATCAAAACCTTTGCCACTCCTAAAATCGGAAACTTAAAGATAGGTCGCCTTTTAGAATATAAGGTAGATCTAAATTTCGAGACCAAAGATTTTATCGCTGCTCGAAAATTCTTATTAGAACTTTCGGGCAAGTATGGATTCGTACAGAGTGAAAGCCTTCAGAATTGGGGAGGGGACACCGAACCAAGTATGACTGCAATCATTCATGTAAAGTCATCCGATCTATATCAGGTTTTGATGGAATTGGAGAAGATCGGCACTCTCACTTCGGAAAATATCCAAGTAGAAGACCATACTGAAAATTATACATTAGAACAGATCCATGCCAAAAGAGAGAAGATCAGGATCGCAAGAAGAACGGATCTTGGTGCCAGGTCCACTCCTAAAAACGCAGCTGAAATTGAAGAACTATTAGGACAATCCGAAGATTCTGCCGACTCTGCCGAGTTCGAAAAATGGAAAATTATGGATAGAGTCAATTGGGCAAAGATCAGCATCCATATGTACGGTCCTAAAAAACCGAAGGTCGTGGAAGTTCCTAGTTTTGGAGATGCGTTTATTGATCTGGCAAGTCTTGGCCTGAAGCTGATACTTTCTTTGATCTATATTATTCCTTTAGCATTGATTGCCGTCGGAATTCTATTCCTGGTGAAGTTTGCCAGAAATAAATGGTTCAAATAAATTAAGAAAATATAAAGTATAACCAAAGGGTCGCAGAGATCAAAAGTCCTGCGGCCCATATATCATTCCTAAAAAATGCCCTAACTCTATACTTCTTAGGGAAACGTTTCGTTTTATATAAAGAGATCCCAAAAAAGAATAATCCTGAAAATGCAAAGCTTGTCCAAGCGCATGTTTTAGCATTTATACCCAATCCTATCCTGGAATATACTAATAGTCCGAAAACAAACAAAAAGAGGAATGTTAAGTAAAAAGTCTTTGTTGGAATTCCGACAGAAAACCCAGGTCTTGATTTGTTTTCACTTTCATCCTTAGAAAAAATAAGGCTTAATAGGATCTGAGACAATATCCCGAAAATAGAAACGATAAACACTCTATGCAGAAAATTTAATTTTTCTCCGAATGCGGATTGAATTTCAGGAATTCCGGAAGCGAGGATCGAATAAATAAAAGGTAAAAAAATAGATAAGATCGGACAGATCAGTATTGTGACCCATGCCGCTTTTGAATTGGATCTTTTCCAGAAAACTCCTACCAGAAATACGGAAAGTAATCCTAAAGTGAAATGAGCACTTTGCCCTGAGATCTCTAAGAAAAAATTCCCTTTAGAATTTGGAGTATAAGTGAATAATGCTAAAAATATAGTTAAGAAGGAGAAGAAGAGCAAAAACATTCTTCCTACGCGAACGGCTTCTTCATCTTCTAATTTTTCTCCTAGGAACTTTTTTCCTAAAGGGGTCTCTTTTATTTTGGTGTAAAAATCCACAGTGAATAATGTGGATGCCGAGTTTAACATAGAATCCACGGAAGAAAAAATAGCTCCTAATAAGCCAGCGAGTATCAATCCTCCAAAGCCATAACCGCTTGGAACCACTAAAGATACTAATCTAGAAAATGCTTCGTCAGGATCTACTTCAGAGATTAAGTTCGTTTGATTCCAAAGATGATAGGCGGCAACTCCAGTAAGAACTGTAAAAAACGGAATTATTAAAGTTAAAAAACCATCTCCTAAGATCCCGGCCCTGGCTTCTCTTAGACTTTTGGCTCCTAAAGTTCTTTGGACAACATATTGATTTGTCCCCCAATAGAATATATGCAGAAAAAATAATCCAGTCAATGCTCCTGTCCATGGAAGAGAGGAATGATCGCTTGGTAAAAATAGATCCATTCTTTTTTCGGAGGCGACGGCTATAGCTTCCTTGGTCCATAAACCTTCCCAGCCTCCTACTGCAGGGTGTTGGATTGTGAGATAGGCGAGTAAAACTCCGGCGAGTAATATCAGAATGGATTGGATTACGTCCGTATAAACAACCGCTTTTAATCCACCAAACCATGTATAGGCGGTAGAGAAAATTCCGAGTAACAGTACACCTTCTGCGTAGCCTAAATTCTCCCAGCCTAGGTCTTTCCAGAAAGGTAGAAGTGATCTTGATCCGATATATAATCCTGCCGCCAATTGGATCGCGATCAATACCAGAAGTATTCCGGAATAGAGTAGTTTGGAAGATTCTCCGTATCTATTTCCTAAAAATTGGGAGAGAGTGAAAATTTTTTTCCTTCTATATAATGGAAGAAATATATAAGAAAGAAGTAATAGAGCAGGAATAGCTCCCCACATATAATTACTTTGTGCAAAACCTACCGAGTAACCTATTCCTAACATCCCAACGATATGGTTTGCTGAAACGTTTGTTCCGAAAAGAGAACCCGCAACTCCCCACCAAGGAAGGGATCTTCCTCCTAAGAAATAATCTTCTCCTGAGTTTTCTTTTCGGCCTACGTAGAATCCAACTCCTAAGACCAAACCTAAGGTTGATAGAAAAATGACTGCGTCAATATAGTTAAACACTGTATGTATCTCGAGAACCAGCTTTCATAGGGTTTTACTTAACACAAGTATTCCAAATTATTTTGTTTCCGGGGAAACCATGGTTTTTAGCCTAGAAGAAATTAGCCTGAGGGAAAAAATGCCGACTCTGGAAGAAGCTCAAAAAGAAATTATCGCCGAGTTCTCGGAAGCTGCAGACTGGGAAGAAAGATACCAGATGCTGATCGAGATAGGGGACGAGCTTCCTGTTTTGGCCCCGGAATTAAAAACGGAAGATAGATTGGTCCCAGGTTGCCAGTCCAGGGTCTGGGTCGTTCCGGAAGAAAAAGAAGGCAAATTATTTATCCAAGCGGATAGCGATTCTGCGATCACAAAAGGAATGATCGCATTACTCCTAAGGGTTTTTTCAGGAAGAACAAAAGAGGAGATCAAGTCTGCATCTTTGGAATTCTTAAAAGAGATCGGCTTGGATAAACATCTATCCATGAGCCGTAGAAACGGTCTTTATTCCATGGTGAATAAGATTAGAAGTTTCTAATATTTCTAACTTATATAAGGTTCGTTTGATATCTCGTTCGGATTTTCCTTTCTCGCCGGGAAATGTTTACTTAATTCTTCAGTTAGCTCTTTAATCCCGATAAGTACCGCATTCTTAGGGGCACCGGACTTGAAACCTTCTCCTATTTTTGTGGAGATCAGATTCAGTTTTTCCTGTCCTATCTTTTTGTAGATCCCGCGATCAGCCAAGGTCACAATTTTCTTTTCGGAAAGAAGAATATAGATCAATATTCCAGTATTTTCTTCCGTATCCCAAACTTTTAAGAAAGAAAACATTTCTAAAGCTCTGTCTCTTGCAGTTTTATTCGAGAATATTTGGAAAATTGGGATCTTTGTTTCTACTGCTACTTTTAATTCACCTCTATGGGTTTTTTCAGAATTTGCAACTGCAGATGTGATCTCTCTCAGATCTTTGGGACTAAAATATTTTCGTAATAAAGTAAAACCTGATAAAGGACCATTTCCTATTCTAAATAAGTCAAGGAATCCGGCTAAAATATTGCGTATAAGTCTTTCGATTAAAGAAGGATTTTTGCTCATAAGAATTACCAATCCGAAGAGGATCCTCCTCCGCTAAAATCTCCGCCACCGCCGCTGAACGAATCACTTGAAGATGATGAAGAACTCCAACCAGAATCGCTGGAACTATAGGAACTCCAAGAACTTCCCGACCATCCACTTCCTCCGCCGGAGCCTGGATTTTTAGCCGCAATATAGATGATGCATAGCAGTATAAAGAAGATCACCAAAAGTGGAAGCATTACTTCTAACGAAAAACCTAATAATCCTCCCACCCAATACCCCGCGTACGTCGCGACTCCTGCCTGGAGTAGGCTGAATAACTTTTTAAATAAGAATCCAACTGCGATCCCTATTGCGATCAATGCACCTATATATAGTCCAAAATTATCATCTTCTGCCGACCCGCTTGATGATTCATAGCTGGTTGAACTTGGTTCAGGTAATTGTTCTCCGTCTATTAGTCCTAGGATTTTTTCTATTCCTTGGTCAATTCCGTCAAAATACTTACCTTCCTTGAATAAAGGCCTAACGTATTCTAACTGTATTCTTTTGCTGACTACGTCCGGTATGGCTCCTTCTAACCCTCGCCCTATCTCGAAACGCATTTTACGATCGTCTTTTGCGACTAAAAAAATAACTCCGTCTGCAGTTCCCTTTCTTCCTATTTTCCAATCTTCCGCAAGGCGAATGGAATACTGTTCTATGGTCTCATCTCCAGTTGTTGGAATGATGACCAAGACAACCTGACTTCCTTTACGTTTTTCGAATGTTTTTAATTTATCTTCTAAATTAGAAACTTCTTCTTCGTTTAATGTAGAAGTCAGGTCCGTGACTCTATGGACCAATTTGGGAATAGGAACCTGATCCGCGAAAATCCCGGAACAGAATAGTAAAATTGGAAGAAAGAGGTACCTTCTCATCTGAAATCCGGTTTTTAGAATTGGACTTGAGGAGGTTTAGAAATTTCTTTTTCGTTTTCTACGCTGAAATTCGGTTTTATATCATAGCCGAAAATTTTAGCGGTGATCACGTTTGGAAATGTTCTCACTGTGATATTATACTCTTGGACTGAAGTGATATATCGATTTCTTGCAACGGCGATCCTGTTTTCAGTACCTTCTAATTGAGCTTGTAGCCCGATAAAACTTTTGTCTGATTTCAGGTCAGGATATTTTTCTACTACCACCATCAATCTGGATAGTGCGGAGGTCATTTGTCCTTGTGCCTGGTTGAATTTTGCAAACAGTTCAGGATTATTTAATACTTCGGGTGTGGCCTGGACGGAGCCCACACTAGCTCTTGCCCTGGTGACCTCGATCAATACTTCTTTTTCTTGAGCGGCGTAACCTTTGACTGTATTGACCAGGTTGGGGATGAGATCCGCTCTTCTCTGGTACATATTAATTACTTCTGACCAAGCAGCTTTTACCTGCTCATCTTGGACTTGGATTGTGTTATAGCCGCATGCATTTGTGAAAAACAGAGTCAGACCGGTAAAACCGATCAGAAAACTTTTACGGATCCGAAAAAAATCGCCTTGGGACATTCCCACCTCCGACCAGCGGAATTCTGTAAGGAAAACGTCCCTTGGCAATCGGTTTTTTCTGACAACATTCTGTTTTATGCCGCCTCTTTTGGGAAATTTTCGTGTTTTTCAAGGGCTCTTTTGCGGATTTCTTCGATGAGTTTGTCTGCGAGCATTTCGGCAAGAGCAGATATTTTTTCTTGGTTGATCGAGTTTCTATATTCGGTTTTCATTGGCGCCTCCTTGTGGTCCGTATATAAAAATACAGCGGGCCCCGGACAAATTGGGTGGGCAGAAAATAAAAAAACCGGGAAAATTCCCCGGCTGTCTCACCCGATAATAAATAGAAAAATGGCAAGGGCCGCCTGGTACGAATGGAATTGGATTACAAAACCCGACTCGAGGAAATCGAGAAGGTAGACGGTTATTTTCGCAGGTCTCCGGAAGGGATCTGGTCCTACGAGTTGGATTCTCCTTTAGACACCACTCTTCCGATCGAGGAACAGTGCCGATTGATCTATGAGAATGCAAGGCTTACTCATTGCAACGATACCATGGCCAGGATCTATGGGTATCATAACGCAGAAGAGATAAAAGGTGTTCTTTTAAAAGATCTTGTTGGACCGACTAACAAGATGAATATGTTCGGCATTAACGAATTCATTCGTTCCGGTTATAAGATACACGATAGCGAATCCGAAGAGATAGATCTAAGAGGAAAACGTAAATATTTTCTAAGCACTGCTTTGGGAGTAGTGGAGAATGGGTTTTTACTTAGAGCTTGGGGAGTGCAGAAGGACGTAACTTCCATTCGTGCCGCAGAATCCAGGCTGAAAAGAACGATCGCTTTAGAAAGTTTACTCACCCAACTCTCCAGATATTTTTTAAGTGTAGAACCCGGAAACACAACGGACGCAGTGAACCACGCTTTAGGAGAACTTGGAAAATTCTGCGGAGCGGATCGAGCGTTTTTATTTTTATACACTCATGCAGGTCTTACCATCTCCAATACGAATGAATGGTGCGCGGATGGAATAGAACATAGGATCCATCTATTACAAAATCTTCCTATAGAAACTTTTCCAAAATCGGATTACGATACGATTAGTAATAAGGGTCATATCGTTTATGATTCTTTGGATAATGTTCCTTCTACACATGCTTCCTTACGGAATCTTTTGGAAAGAAGAGGAACTCGTTCTTTAGTAGTGGTAGGTCTTTCTTCCAGGGACGAAGAGCTTGGTTTTATAGGATTCGATTCCGTAAAGGGCCAAAAACTTTGGACGGAAGAAGATATTTATGTTCTGAGATTAGTAGGCGATTTGATCGTTCTGGCATTCGATAGACAAAAAAGAGAATCCGATCTGAATGATTTTTATGAAAGAATGAATCATGATCTGGAATTAGCACGCCTCACACAAAGATCCTTAGTTTCCAGAGAATTTCCTAGTTCACCTTTTTATAAAATGGATAGTTATTTCCGCCCATTCGAAAAAGTGGGAGGAGATATCATAACGTACATCCAGCATGAGAATGGTGTGCTGGATATATTATTCGGAGATGTTTCCGGTCATGGGATCTCTTCCGCAATGGTTTCCGGAATGGCCGTTCTTTCTTTTAGGCATCATGCAAAGGCAGGCCTTTCTCCTGCAGAAGGTATCCAACAATTCGTAAAAGATCTAAAACCTATGGTAGTGGAACATCATATCGCTGCCGTATGGGCCAGATTTTTTCCTTTAGAGAAGAAGCTTGTCTACTCTTATGCGGGTCACCCTCCTATTGTAGTGTTTAGAGGGGAAGAGAAGATGGAATTGAAAGGTATGAACCTTCCTCTTTTGATCTTCGATTCTATAGAATATTTCAATGAATCCATTAAATTACAAAAAGATGATAGAATAGTATTCTACTCGGATGGGATGTATGAGGTATTCAATGCGGAAGGTAGGATTTTGGATCTTCCCGGTTTTCAGGACATTCTATTTCAACATAGAGATCTTGGGAATTTAGATGAATATTTAGATCAGGTTGTCTCAGATGTGTTCCAATTTTCGGAAGGTGTTTTCGGAGACGATATGGCAATGCTTGTTATCGATATTAAAGGGTAGTATTTTCACACGAAGCCGCGAAGATAAAATGGATTTCGCTTCAATTGTGCGAATTCATTATTCCAAAACTTTTTTCTTTCTTCCTAACAAAAATACTCCAGAAAGAACGATAACGGTTCCGACCACATTTTCCCAGGTGATGATCTCTCCCAAAAGAATTGCCGCTAAAAATAAAGTAAAGACAGGGCCGACACTTCCTGCAATGGACGCCTTATTAGAACCTATCCTTTGGATACCGGCTGTAGTTAAGAATGCAGGTAATACTGTTGTCAAAAACCCTAAGGCAAATCCGTAACCATAAACGGGCAAAGGTTGTTGTATTAGGATCTCATAATTTTTCGTGAAGAAAAAATGAATGAGTACAAAAACTCCGGACCAAATCATCAAAAGTGCGGTGAATTTTCGAGAACCAAGTTTCGGGATCATTTGCCCGCTTCCGATTAAATATACTGCGTAAGCCAATGCGGAAAGAAACACAAGGGTTGCCCCGATCCAAGCGGATTTTCCTTGGGCTTCCGCGTCTGGTAAAAATGCCAATAGTATGCCTGAGTATGTGAGGGCAACGGAGTAGATCTCGATCTTGTGAACCTTCTTCTTTAAAAAAACAAAACCTAAAAGAAGAACAAGTGCAGGGAATGTAAATAGGACCAGTCTTTCCATCGAGGCGGATAAGTATTCTAAACCCCAGAAATCGAAAAAGCTAGCCATATAATAACCGATGAATGCGAGTAAAACTACGATTCCATAATCTTTCCGGTTGATCGGTTTGTTTGAACTTTTACCGGATTCTCGGTATAGAACAAATGCGAAGAACGGAATGGCAAATATCATTCTGAGTGCAAGAACCGTGACTGAGTCTATTCCAAATTTATAAACTAGTTTTACGATCACTCCCTTGGAGGAGAATAATACCGTTCCTGCCAGAGCGTATAGATAGCCCAAGGTTTCTTCGCTGAATCCTAAGGAGAAATGTTCTTTAGTTTTCTCGGAAGTTTGGCTCATTCTTCCAGGTTTTTATACGCTAACGTCCTAAAAAGAAATAATTTAATTGTTTCCTAGAAGTGATAAACCCTCCTCCAGGATAAGTAGCGGGGAAAAAAGAATCTCCTGCGATTTCCGAGGTTGTTTTCAGTTCTTTGATCTGCCCATAACATTCTGAAAGATAGAATGCATGTCCGCATCCCAATAAATGATATCCTTCGTGAACAATCGTATTGGAAGCTCCTCCTACGAGTAAATGTCCTAGAGATGCGGTATGAGCTAAAACAAATCCTCTGGTTCCGGTGGGACTATCCACTGCTCCTAAAACTTCGAATGTGGGTATAAAAAATAATGCCAGTATATAAGAAGCAAATTCGTACACAATGTCGGAGAATCTAACTCCAGCCAATGCTAAGATCCGATCACAACCTTCCGGAAGTTCCGCATTATATAGTTCTTCCATGATTGCTTTTCCAGTCCACCCTGGCCTTTGCCAATCCTTTACCTGAGCCACCTTTGCTTGCAAATTATATAAGATTAATTCTTCATTCCAAGAATCGAATAGATAATTCATTCTTTCCTTGGAGACATTTTCGTCCTTCCAGACACATACTCGGATGAATTTCATTTTTCCGTATTCATATGTATCTCTCACAGAAGACCTGTGAAATCCAACTGTGGTGCAGGAGCTTAATAGGATAAGGAGAAGGAAACGAATATGTCGCATGTTTGCAATTCTTTAGAACCTTAGAAAAACTCCTTGGAAAAGCAAGGACTTTCGTTCGATACTAGTAGAGGAAGCTTGTACCCGAACAGTCAAAGTTTTAAGCGATGAATCCTGCAAAACCGAAGAATAAAAAACAAATAAAGAAGGTCCCATCTCATAACAGATCTTCTTCTCCTTTATTCCTTCTCTTAGTAGGAATTCCATTCTGCTTTTTTTTGATAAGCGCAATGCTTGGTAGCGTATTAAAGTTAGATCGGGTAAGTTCGGAATCCGCATTTGAGAATAGATTGAATCCGATTGAAAAGGCTTGGAGAGGCCTGAAATTGAAAGTTTATGCCTATGAATACGGCTCGGATTATCGAAATAAGATCCCCGAGAACGAGGGAAGAGCCATGGGTTTAATACGCGAATCCATTCTAGAATCCACTCTTCCTAGATACCTTTTTCTATTTCTGGCAATCGCTGTACCATTTTACTTTTTTGTAAGGTTGTTTAAGGACAAACCGCAGAAGAAAACTTTATGGCCAGTGGCTTTAACCACAGATCCTAAGGTCAGAAAAACTTCTACACATCCTCCAAAAAAAATCGGACAGAATTAAAATAGATTTGATTACGTTATTATAGCGTTTTGAACATGTCGTATGCTTCCAAGTAGACGATATTCGAATTTTTGCAAAATTATTACCCTAATCGGTATAACCGCATTACATCTCCAAAACTGTACTTTAGATAAAAGAATAGAATTCGCAGGAGAGGATAAACTGGGCCTGGAAGCAGGGAGTAAACCCTGCGAAGAACTAACACATTATAATCGTTGGTTCGCACTTTATGGTCTATGGCGTATCCCCGGTTCGAGGGATATAGAGATAGAAAAGAAAGAAGGCAAGGTTTACTTCGCAGAACATTCAGTGAATGGATGGCAGGCAACTTTGAATGTGCTCACCGGTTTTTTCAGCACAGTTGTATTCTATAAAGTAACGGTTAATGAATGTGATTTAGGAACTAGATTCGTTCATAAAGACCAATACGAAAAATTCTTCGAAGAAGAGAAGGCTCGAGCTCATGCAGATTTCTTCTCCAAAACCGAAAAAGAATTGGAAGATGCTCTACGTAAGTATTTAGATAAAACTAGCCCGGCAGAACATGCAGGTAAAAATTACAGCATGATCATTCTGAGAACCGGTAAAACAACCGAAGCCAGAGTGGTTGGCCAAGATGTGGATTCCCTTAAACTAGAAACGGAAGATTCCAACGGGCAAAAACATGAATTTACTCTTTTAAAAAAGGAAGTATATAAAGTGATCTTTGCAACTAAGATCATCAAAGTAAAAGATACTCCTGCTACAAAAGAATCTGGCAAAGAGACAGGCAAAGAAAAACACTGATATTTACTATCGTATCCCTCCTATGAGGGATGCGGCCTCTCGTTTTTAGTCAATAAATTTATCTATTCTTAAAATCCTACTTGTGTATAGGCCCGATATTCGGCTATCATACTTGTCAGGGGAATTCTCCTATGCTGTCGTATCGTTTTTTATCCAATTCTATATTTTATAAATTTATAATATTCCTATTTGCGATCCTTGTTTTGGATTGTGGGCTTGCTTTAGGATACCAAGCCGAAGAAGAAGCTGCTCAAGCTTCCGAAAATAATAGTAATAGTCCGATTTTGGCAGCCTTAGGATTGAGTTCCGGAGGAACTTTGGGGGGAGGGGCGTCTTCCGGATTACTCACCTTTAGTCCTACTTCTCTTAATTTTAGTGCTTCTCAGAGCAAAGATATGTATGCACTTACCGTTCCGTCTTGGCCCGGTACTGGACCTGGGCAATTTGATTTTGACGTGGAGTGGACTGGAAATGGTGCGTGTTCAGCTCCGTCTCAAACATTTTCAGTTCCAGACGATGTCACATTTCCACTTTTACGTGCGGGTATCACCTTTTCTTGCGACGTAGCTGGAACTGGCCAATTAAGACATGTTATAACATCTTCTTCAGGAACGGGACTTCCTACTGTGGGTACAGTTATCGGAATTTTACAAGTAACCGTTACACCTTGATATTTCCGTTATATTCTAAAACGTAAGATTTCCTAGTCACTCCGAAACAAACAGTTATTATATCTCTTCGATTCCTTTAATTCGAATAATATTAAAAAATATGAATGTTCTACATCCCTCGAATGGGGGATGTGGAACTCTTCGTGACGGAAATTTTTCCAGGATCTGAAACCTGCTTGCTCGAATTCTCAGTCGTGGGGGGAGTATTCGTATTGTAAGTGAATTTGCGGGTTATCCTTTATGAAACGTTTTTATTCGATTTTCCCTATATATAAAATATTTATAATATATGTTTCCATTTTGACCTTAAATTGCGGTCTTGCTTTAGGATACCAAGCGGAAGAAGAAGCTGCAAAGGTATCTCAAGAGAACGATAATAGCTCAGTTTTAGCGGCACTTGGATTGAGTTCTGGAGGAGCTGGTGGAAGCACATCCACGATACTTGGATTTAATCCGAGCACTCTTAGCTTTAGTGCTGCATCCGGAAAAGGTCTCTATTCAATTGTACTTGCATCGTGGCCGGGTGGGGCAAGCGGTACTACAGTCGTAGGTTTAAATTTAGGAATGCAGGCCCAGGCCGCACCGCCTGGTGGTGGAAGCGGAGATTTTACTTTTGAGATACAATGGACCGGGAATCCTTCATGTTTGGCTCCAAGTCAAACATTTACGGTTGCTAGTGATGATCTCTTTCCATTGACTTTAGGTGGAGGAGGAATTAGTTTTTCTTGTAGCTTAAAGACAAGTGGTCTGTTTAAGCATGTGATAATTACTTCCAACGGAGATGGTTTACCGGTGGGTACTGATATCGGCGACCTTCAAGTAAACGTACAATAGACGCCTATCTCGCCACTCCGAAACAAACAGCCATCATATCTCCTTGGTCAAATTTTTTGACTGCCCAATCCGCTACTTTCTTAGAAGTTTTGTAGAAGACTCCGGATCCTTTTTTAGCAGTGAGTCCACTTCCATAAGAAATATGGCCGAGTGGGATATAACCCAATTCGTTTCCTAAAGAAATAATACCTGGCAAACTATAATAATAAAGATGTTCCGGAACATTTAGATATCTCCATTTAGGTCCCAGATATTTTGCAAGAACTCCATATCTACAAGTGGAAAGTATCATTCTTCCTCCCGGCTTTAAGTGTTTTAAGATTTTTTGAAGTGTTTCTTTAGGATGATGAAGATGTTCTATGCTTGCCCAAAGAGTGATCAGATCGAATTTTTCTTTTCCTTCCAAATCCCAGGTCAAAAAATCTTTTTGTTCCACATCTAAACCTAAGGTCTCTTTTGCAAAACGTACCGGACCACTTGCGATATCTAAACCCTTGGTTTTCCAATTTCTGCCTTTAAGATAATCCAAAAAATATCCTGCAGCACAGCCCACATCTAAAGCGGATCTTTCGGAACCTAATAATCTTTCCCAATCGAAGAAACCTAGATCCTTCAGATTTAGATTGAATACTCTTGCGATCTCTTTTTTGGTTTCTTCAGAATAATAATTATCATAACCTCTATCAGTTCTTTGGGTGAAGTATGAGTCTTCATAATACTTAGAAACTTCTTCCAAGCTTGGTTGAGGATTGACCTGGACTAATTTACATTTTTTGCATTCTACGATTTGGAAGATCTCTCCTTTGGGGCTGGCCTTGGAGAAGAGTGGGGTAAATTCAGAATTAGAACAAGTATTACAAGGGATGGATTGCATAGTATAAGGATCGGTGATTTGAGAGGTTTCCCGACATAAAATGGGGATCTAATCTTATTTTTAAGACTTGCTTTTTGGGTAAATTTATTGTTAAACGTAGAAGATGCTAATATCTCTTTGCCTCAGAAAAAAATTTATAACAAGTTTTATCTTCCTTATGCTCGTTGCCCATAACGTAAGTTGTGGACTCGTGCTTACAGGGACAGATGTGGGAAAAGAGTTTTTAGGTCTTTCAGAAGAAGAGAAAAAGGATCCGGAAAAGCAGAGAGCAGCCTTATTATCAGTGCTCGGAGTAGTTTTGAGTCCTTATCTTTTACAATTTAATCCTCCCGTCTTAACTTTGGCTCAAAACCAAAATGGTTCATTTACAGCTTCTATCAAAGCTCCTATCCCTTCCGAATGGAGCGGGAACTCGGAGTCTATTCTGCAAGCTTCTATGGATTATATAAATTGCCCTTCTCAGAGTAGTGAAAATTCTACTTCAGTCATGTTTTCTGGTTCAAATAGTTACGCTTCTCAAACTCTTTTTACCACGTTTTTCTCCGCTGGCAATTGCGTGATTGAATTCAGAGCTATCAGCACTAGTTCGGATATTAATCTTCCCGAAGGCTTCCTTGTTGGAGTTATTCCTGTGATAGTAACTCCTACTGCAGTTGTTGTAGGTCCCTAAGAAGGGGCTTTAACCTAAGAAAAACCGCTTTGCCAGGGATAGGGTTTCTAAAATCCTTCCCCTATGTATAGAATCCTTGCATTGTCCTTTCTTTTAGGACTCTCTCTTTTATTTTCCCAATGCCAGCCGATTGAATCTGTAGAACCTGAAACTTTGAAGATCAAAGCGGTGGGAGATTTGGTCATGGGAACCAATTATCCGGAGAATAAACTTCCTTCCGATCCTAGAAACACTTTGTTCTCTCAGGTGGAGCCTAGTTTGAGAGGGGCGGATATACTATTTGCAAATTTCGAAAGTACTCTGACTGATTATCCTCATTGTGCTAAAAATATAAATCGTCCTCTTATATTTGCTTTCAGGACTCCTCCATCATATGCAAAAATCCTAAAGGATGTTGGATTCGATATAGTTTCCATTGCGAATAATCATAGTTTGGATTTTCACCAACAAGGTTTCGAAGATACAGGTAAAAATCTCTCAGAAGCTGGAGTTAGATACACTGGCAAAAAAGGCGCGATCACTTATATGAACGTAAAAGGAATTTCAGTGGCTTGGATCGGATTCAGCCATATGGAAAGCGCTCATAATCATGTGAACCATATAGAAGAAGGTGTAGCTCTCGTAAAAGAAGCTAAGAAAAAAGCACAATTGGTTTTTATATCCGTTCATGGCGGAGCAGAAGGTGGACCTGCTTTACACGTAAAAAATGAACAAGAAAGATTTTACGGAGAATATAGAGGAAACCTAGTCGCTCTTTCCCATGCTTTGATCGATGCAGGTGCAGACTTATTTATCGGACATGGACCTCATTTACCTAGAGCATTCGAATTGTATAAAGGAAAACTGGTCGCTTACTCTTTAGGAAATTTTTTAGGATATAGAGTATTCTCTACGAAAGGATATGGCGGATATTCTTTGGTCTTAGAAGCAGACTTAGATAAACAAGGGAATTTTATTAAAGGTAAGATCCATCCATTACAATTAAGCCAAAATGGAATTCCTGCTCCGGATCCAGACGCTAAGACTACCGAACTGATCCAGTCTTTGACTAAATCTGATTTCCCAGGAAAAGGACCTAAAATCCAGTCCGACGGAAGTTTCCATCCTTAATTGAAACTATTATATGTAGGAGCTCCTACAAATTTTTCCTAAATTTTTAATTGTAAATTTTACAATTTTATGATATAGGGGAAAAGGCTTCTCCCACTAACCCACCTCCTCCACCCTGGACAGGGTGGGGGCCGTCTTCAAAACCATGTAGGAGCTCCTACAGAGATATTCTCGTAACACTCTAAAATAAAAAGGCCGATATAGGAACTCCTAGATCGGCCTTTTACTTAATAGGATCTTAATGTAAATTATTGGGTTTTGCCAGCCGGCTCCAGCGCGCCTGCAGGAGCTTTGAAGTTGATCTCATAAATATCATAATGAGAATCTCTTGCTCCAGTCACGTAAGCCACGGAAACACCTAAGAAATATCTAAGTCCGAACTTGAGAGTGTTTGTGGCGAAGGCCGCAATCTCTTCGTCGGTCACAGAGAAAGGATGCACTTTGTTTCTGGTCTCATCCAGATATAAGCCTTCCCAGGTTCCAATTAAGGTTCCCTTATATTCTAAACTTAGAATACGTCCAGTAACGGAAAAATTTCTTTTTCCTCCGGACTTACTTTTGCTTACAATCTTATCAGGAAGGCCTTTCGGTAGGGATTTTTCCTGAAGCTGAGCTCCTACCACTTCGTAGTCGGAAGACAATGCAAGAGGCTCTAATCTATGAATCCTATATTGGACTAAAATTTCCTGGTTTAAACTTTTGCTTAAGAAGTTCACTACATCTGCGTTTTCAGGACGTACGCTGAATTCGATCTTTTGTTTTGCCGGAACAAAACATTCGTCCTTCATTTCGTCGCAAGCTTCTGAATCGTTTATAGTATAAACTTCTAAAAGACCTTCGTAAGATTCAAAAATGACCCCTCTGCTTTCAAATTGGATCAATTTTGCAACTGTCCAACCTTCGGAATAAGTTCCGGCTGCTGATAAGGACGAGGTAGTTAAAAGAAAGATCCCTAATAAAAGAAATCTTAAGGATGGAATGCGTTTCATTCGAGTTCGATGCTCCCTGTTATGTAGGTAGACCCGAAGGGATTCCCTTCCGGTCGCGAATTCGTGAATCCTTTCCGGTTTTTATCTTACATCAAGAAAATATTTCTTTCTATTCTTGAAAAATCCACATGTAGGAACTCCTACAGGGTGGGTGTTCGTTACTCTGCGGTCTTGCGTAAGCAAGAGACGGCCAGACCTTTTTGAGATTGCCCCTCCGACTTGGGTTGGGAACCTGGTCTTGCAAGTAGATCGGAAAAGGGAATCCGGTGAAAATCCGGAGCTGTACCCGCAGCTGTAAACGCCTAAACGATCGGTCAAAACCACTGTCGAAAGACGGGAAGGGTCCGAATCGGGCGTGAGTCAGAAAACCTATCAGAGCTACTTTCAATTCTCTGGCTTTCGGGAGTTAAGGCCTCAATGTATAAAAGACCTAAACGATTTTCCAGGATACTTCATCTAGGGCTCTTTTTATTTTCCGTCCAAATATTTTCCCAAGAGACCCAGAAGACTGAAACTTCCACTGTAAAAGTAGTGGGAAAGACCGGTTCCAATTCTCAGCCTGAAAATTTCAGAAAGAACCCAACAGGTTTCCAGACTTCCATAGATCTGGACCAATACAATGCACGTTATACGAATCTTCCGGATGTTTTAGAAAGAGAAGCAGGAGTAAGGATCAGAAGATACGGTGGTTTAGGTTCTTATTCCACTCTATCTCTTAGAGGAACAAATCCGAACCAATCCAGGATCTTCATAGACGGAGTCCCCTTTAATAATTCGCAAGGGGGAGAAGTAAACCTCGCAGATCTTCCATTCGACAATTTACAAAGTATAGAAGTTTATAGAAGTGGCGCTCCCGTCGGATTTTCAGGATCCGCAATCGGTGGAAGTGTAAACTTAGTCACAAGAACAGGAAGCGGTCCTCCTAAAACTCGTGTTAATATAGGTGCCGGAAGTTTTAATACCGGAAAAGGTAGCATAACGCATACGGGAACTTATGGCGGAATTGGCACTAGTGTATTCTTGCTCGGCGAAAAATCCGACCAGAACTTTTCTTATCTAAACAATCATGGGACCTTACTCGTCAATCCTCTGGATGACACGATCGACAAAAGAAGGAACGCTCAATACGAAAGAACTTCGGGAATGTTAGGACTGAGCGGAGATATCGGAGCAACCAAGATCAAATTTTGGAATGATCTAAATTATAGATTTCATGGAATTCCAGGACCTGCAAGTAACCAAACTCAACAAGTTCATCGTAGGTATCTTAGAAATACTACTTCTCTCGGAACGGATACGAAAGGTATATTCGATGGTTTGCTCAGATTAGAGACTCGTGCTTTTACCTCCTTTACGAATGACGATCTATTCGATCCAAAATCTGAATTTTCCAAAGGAACTCCTAATTCCACCGCTTTTATGGGGCAGTCTGGATTCCAAATTACTCCCACACTATATTTATTAGAATATTATCAAATTCTGAAATTTCACGCCGGGATAGAAAGGGAAACTTTTGAAAGATCCAGAAGTACTCCTCAAAATATAGATCTAAAATACGAGCCCGGAAAAACAAGGACCTATACTACTTTTCAAGTAGAGGACGAGTTTCGATTTTTAGACGGGAAACTAGTTTTGACTCCTGGAGTTTCCTGGGATTCTTACAGAGACAAATTCCAGTCCGACGAACCTTGGTATAGAAAACAAGATCCGTTCGCTTCTGCCACAAAAACCACTGAGTTTTCGAATCCTAAAACGGGACTTCTTTGGAGGTTTTGGGAAAAAGAAAATTATTCTTTGGAATTCAAATCTAATATCGCTAAACAATATAGGATCCCGAGTTTTTTGGAACTATTCGGAGAAGTTGGAACAATCATCGCAAACGATTCTCTTAAACCGGAAAGAAGTGAGAATGGGGATGCGGGTGTCACGGGAAGATATAAAAACGGAGAACTCAAATCCAATATTACGATTTCCTATTTTAGAAAAAGGATCAAGGATATGATCCTTTTCATCCCTAATTCACAGTTTACCTTGAGACCGGAAAATGTGGATTCTGCAAGGATTGATGGGGCAGAAGTTTCTCATAAAACCGAATACAAGGGTTGGAAATTTTTATTAGAATATACCTACCAAGAAGCAATCAATACTTCTCCTGCACCTTATCTAAACGGTAAATATCTTCCTCTTAGGCCTAAGCATGAGATCTCCGGAACAATCGCGTATAGAGGAAAAAGATGGGAGCTTGGATTTGAAGGTGTGTATGTAGGAGCAGTTTTTAAGGATAGGACAAATGAATATGTAAATTACCAACCTGCTCGTCAGATTTGGAACGCATATCTTACACTTGTATTGTATTCTTCTCCCGAAGAAGAAGATCCCACCAAAAAAGGAGAAAAGACTCCGAGAGAACTTCTCTTAAGTATAGATCTTAGGAATATGGGAGATAAAAGAGTGGAGGATATTGTAGGATATCCTCTTCCAGGAAGAAATTGGTTTATCACCTTGAGTGGGAGGTTTTAAGATGAGATTTATATCACGAACCATTCTTCCTTCTTTGTTTATTTTCTTTTCCTTCTGCGGAGATATAGAAAGACCACCTTTATATACTTTATTTTTAACTCCGAACCTTCCGAATAATATCGGAGTGGTGACCACTGATTTTGCAAGTGGGGGCAGATTTAAGGTAGTAAATCCTGAACTTCTTCTTTCTTATCCCGGATTAACTCCGATTCATTCCGATGCTATCGCTAGATTCGGGAATGATAAAGTATATATTCTAAATCGTTTAAATAGGGATAGTGTCCAAGTTTTGGATCCCAATTTCGGATTCCAGACTATATCGGAATGGTCTATGGGTTCCGGCACAAATCCCGCCGATATTGCGATCCTAGGTCAGAACAAGGCTTATATATCGCTTTATGGGTCTAGAATATTAAGGATTATTCATCCTTTGACGGGAGCAAGTTTAGGGCAGATCGATCTGGGAGGTTATTCCGAACCGAGCGCGATCCCCGATAATCTACCTGAAATGTCCGGAATGCAGATCGTCGGCACAAGCCTCTTTGTAGTATTACAAAGATTGGATCGAAATGATCCTACTGGATATTTTCCACCGGGTCCTTGGGGATCTATTCTTTTGGAAATAGATACCGTAACCGATTCTATTCTTTCCTCTTATACATTTCCTGTTCCGAATCCGGTGGGCAAACCCCAGCTATTAGATCTTTTCGGAGAGACCCATATCGTTTTTGCCGCAGCAAATAGAATGGGTTTTTTGAGCCAGATTGACGGCGGGGTAGTGGCATTTAGGCTTTCTTCTCGGACTTTCCGCTCAGGCTTTTTGTTTTCGGAAGCTGCCGCTGGAGGAGATATACTCGGAGTGCAGGTCAAAAACGAGCAACTGGGTTACGCAAGTGTTTTGGATGCCTCCTTCAATAAAACATTACAAGTATTTAATCCAAGCACGGGCCAGAAGTTGGGGACTTTACTTTTTATTCCTTCCTCCTATGACGCGAGTTTGACAACGATCTTGCTTGCGGATGACGAAATACTTTACGTTTCCAATACCCAATTCTCTCAGCCGGGCGTTACAATGTTCGATACCGGAGATAATCGGCTTTTAACTCCTGCACCTATCTCTGTGGACCTCCAACCCTTTGATCTGATACAGCTCAAAGAATAATTCCGATCGAATTCTTTACTCTCGGTCGAAACCGGATTGACAAAGCACTAAAAGAATGGATGATCCTTCGTTGTTTTTCGGAGGCCTATTGCTTGATTTCCGATATGTTCCAAATGATCGCCGCAGGTCATAAAGCTCAAGTTATCTATTCATTGAGAGAAAGTCCGGATCTAGCCTCCAAGCAAAATCCGGAAGGGATCACTCCCGTACTATTCGCTCTCTATTACGGCAAAGAAGATATAGTAAATTCATATCTTACCTTAGGAATTCCGCTCAATCTATTCGAAGCGGCTGCTTTAGGACATGAGGAAAGAGTGAAAGAACTCGTAAACTCCAATCCAAGTATCGTTCATTCTTATAGCCCGGATGGCTGGACACCTTTACATCTTGCTTCCCATTTCGGAAAACTTTCCATTATTCAATTTTTATTGGAGAAGGGTGCGGACATACACGCGAAATCCAAAAGTAAATTATCGATCGGTAATACTGCATTACATTCTGCCGTTGCTTCTTGGAGAGCGGATGCGGTTGCATTACTTTTGGAGAATGGTGCGGATCCGAACTTTACACAAGACGGGGGTTTTTCTCCACTTCATATCGCAGCTTCCAGGCAGGGAAATGAACAGATCGTTTCTTTATTATTGAAGAAAGGTGCGGATCCGGATCTAAAAACGGAAGATGGAAAAACAGCCAGAGAGATCGCTGCGGAAAGAGGGGTCGCTTTTAGCGCTTAATTTTTGGGAAGTTTTGGGTCAGGTGATATTATATTTTTCTAAATATTGCAAATAAGATTATAATTTGTATTCCTAAAAGAAAATAAACCCAGTAAAAATTGATTTCATTTAGGTTTTCTTTAGAACGTCCTTGTCTTTCCGTTTCTAATTCACCTTTTAGTTTTTCGATTTCTAGGCGGAGAAGGTTGATACTGTTAGTCAGATCTTCCGTGTTTTTGTTGAATACATTTTGTATATAAGAATTGTTTCCTGAAGATATGGACGGTTTTTTATGTTGATGAGGACTATTTTCTAACTCCGCAAGTTCCTTTCGAATACTTTCATTTAAAGGCCATTTCTCATAAGCTTTTCCTAGATATTCTTTCGCCTTATTAAAATTTCCCTTTTTCTTTTCTTCTTTACCGATTCCGATCCAGGCTTGGGTTAAAATAAATTCAGCCTTAGAGTTAGAAGGATCCGATTCTAAAATGGAATTTGCTAATACTAAAGCTTCTTCGAATTGTTTGGATTCTAATAAGATGTTTCCTTCTTGGATCCATCTATCTTCTAGATTACCTTCTTCTGATAATAAAAATAAAGGAGAGATTAGAAGAATAAAGAACGTGATCATTCTAAAAATTGCCGATTTCCAGAACATTATTTTCATCTGTCGATCCGAATCGCTTTATGAGAATATCTCCTTCTTGGCATAGAAAGAGAATGAGTTGTCCAAGCGGAACCTAATGGATTTCCCGAATCCAAAGAATATACGGTGTTTTCAGGAATATTAATAGAAGAAGCTCCTCCAAAAGAAAAAATTTTACGAGTCTCATAGGAAGTTTGGACCGCAGGAAAATATAGAGAAGCAGGAAGGGTTGGTCCTAAAGAAAAGGAAGAAGAGCCCAATTGATAAAACTCGGTTCTGTTTGTAGGAATAATAGAAGTCGCAGGTTGGAATACATTTCCGGAACCTGTTGAACCTCCTACAACTGCAAAATAAACGCCGTCAGCCGGAAAGGGATCTTGGGAAGAAGGTAAAATACAAACTCCGGCAGCTCCATGTTTTGATTCTCCTAAACTAGGTTCGCTAAAAGAAGTAGTAGTATTTGCAGAAGCAGCAAAACCGTCCGTGCTTGAGTTTGCACTCCCACTATTGTAAGTCCTACCGCCGGTATAAAAAACTACACCGTTGATCGCACAACCTGCCATATCCACTCTGCTGAATATCGTGGAAGCAGAAGAGAAAGAGATCCATTGGCCAGTTATTCCAAGTTCCGGATAGAACTTTAAAATTGTATTAAATACGGGACCGTTCGTCATATCACTGGAATTGGAACCGGAAAGAATATAGATCTCATCTCCGACAGAACCTACCACTGCACCAATCGAACCCGAAGGCAAAGAAGATTTTGTTTCCCATACATCTGCATACGGATCATAAACTTCTACCTTAGAAGAAGAAACATAGGTCCCGGAAATATTTTCCATTCCTCCGATAATGTATATTTTGTTTTTATGATGAACGATCGAAGAGAAAATCCTGGGACTAGGAATATTCGTAATAGAAGAATACCAGGTATCCGTCACCGGATCGAATAGATCCACTTCTTTAATAGGGAGTCCGTCATTCGCAATTCCACCTAAGATCCAAATACCCCTTGTTTTAGGAGGATCGTTCGAGATCCAAGTTCTGAATTCTAAAATACTACCTTCTTCTATCTTTTGAGACCCGCAGGTTAAGATTACTCTATAAGAAGTATTCGCGCTTAAATGTTTCCATTCTAAAAAATGAGTTTTAGATGACTGGATACTAGGAAGTATTCCATCGTTTGTATACATTGTACCTTTTGCAGGATGAGAACAATTCCAGGAAAGAACTGCCGAATTAGGGCCTAATTTTGCTACAAATGCGAATTCTGCTCTGGCAGATTCTTCTCCTAAAATTTCAGATAAACCGGAGCCTGTGCAAAAGGATAAGTGTAAGGATATAGAAAAAATTATAAAAACGGAATATATTCTCCTCATATCGCAAACCCCCAGGAAAATCGGAGGCCGGATCTGCAAAAATTGGAACCTTCTTCTATACTACATTGGGAACGGATACCGAATCGAATGGAAGATCTGGACTCGGTCCGCCAATTCCAACCGAATTCAAAAATTAGATCAGGATTGGCCGAGGAGATCTTTTCGTCCCCGGTTCGAGTTAGATTACTGAAACCTGCTCCTAATAACCAATAAGGAGAGGAATTTCCGTAATATTTTCCTAAATAGGCGGATTGGCTCCAGATACTTAGATTTTCGTTCTTACCTTTTCCGATCGAAACCTCGGAAGAAACTCCATAAAACCAAAAATTTGAGCTCGCATCTTTTTCTAAAAACACACCTCCTCCGTATGTAATAGGAAATGCCTGTCCCCATGGACCCCAGGAATAATATCCGGAACCGAAAAAGCCGATCCTCCATTCTATTTGTTTAGAAGTTTCTAATAGATATTTTTCCGGAATGTTCGGAGGTTCGGAAGAGATCTCATCAAAATTATGAGAGAGAATTTTATATCTATCCAACTCGACAAAACCGAGTTCCGTTTTTAAGATAAGTTTGTTTTCCTTTTTTTCGATTAAAATGCCCTTTAGTTGGGTTCCATCCGTTAATTTGAATTCTGAATAACGATAAGAAGAATCCGGTCCCTTCTTCCTTGGATCGATTCGTTGGAGTTCTAACCTGGGGATCCTATATTTTTTCTCTTTCCAGGAAAGAAGAACATATTCCTGCTCTTCTGAAACTTCTTCCGCGATATAGGCATCTCCATTCTTGAATAATATTTCAGAAGCGAAAAGATAAGAAGGGAAGAAGATCCCGTAAAATACAAAGGCGAATTTTTTAGACATAAAACACGGGAGAAGATCTAAAAAGAAAATTCAGATCATCTATTTAGATGGGATGTGACTTCTTCGAGTAAAAAGAAAGAAAATTATTTTGAATTCCCATAAAATATCCCAATTTAGTATATTTTAAATATTGTATGTTCCTTTAGGGAACTTCTACTTTTTACCAAATTGGGATATCGATGCGGAATATTGATTCTAAATTCCAAAATACGCAATTAACGTGAATCCTGATTCAGGATATTTGAAAAAAGAATGTGGAGATTATGACTTTTAATATCCTAAATTAGGATATTTATGTTTGACATAGGAAATTTTAAACGCGTTAGTGCTTTTATATATAAAGATCACCTTTAGGTGAAGTGCTCACAGCTCGGCTAATTCCCTTTCGGAGTAAAATCCGGAAATTTATAAAAGGATTTGGCAAGCTAATGTTTAGGACTGGAAGATATTATGTAATTCTTATATTGTGTAGTGCGATTCTGCTCTTAGCCTGGAATCCTATTCGCCCGATCTATTCTTTTTTCTCCACATTATTCGGATTAGAGACTGAGATACCTCTTCCATTTCCGGATGTCAGTGTTAATTCTTACGGTAAACCTGGGTTTTCACTTTCTATCCAAGTTCCTCCTGGAACCGGAGATATAATTCCTTCGATCAATATCCAATATTCGGGCTCCGGTTCCGGGATTTTAGGGAAGGGTTGGTCTTTGAGTGGATTTCCTCAGATCTCTAAAAATCCAAATCTGGGAGTTCATTTTGCTTCTTCAGATGGATATACTTCTTCTCAATTTGGCGAGATGATCTCGGATGCGAATGGAAATTATAAATTCAAAATCGAAAGTTTTTCTAAAACAGAGTTCGATGGTTCTGTCTGGAAGGTTCGGGATAAAAACGGAATCATTTACGAATACGGCAAAAATTTTTCCGGAGGTTCGAATTCCAGATTGGATTCGGATGGAGTGCCTATCGCTTTTTATTTGGATAAGGTCAGAGATAGGTTCGGGAATGGTTATGATATCCAATATGATCCTGAAAATTTACAATCTGCGGATGTTTTGCCAAAAGAGATCGTATACGCCAGGGGAAATGCTAGAATACTTTTTATCTATGAGGATCATTCGGAAAGATTCGGAGAGAAAATTTTTGCCCTGACTAAACCTCTTTCTAGAAAGAAAAGATTGGAAAAAATCGAAGTATATGCAAAAGAATCTTCCGGTTCCGAAAATTTAAGCGAGTCTTACGAGTTTGATTACGATACCGTAGACGGTGAAACATTTCTTTCTTCTTTTCATCGTAAAAATTTTAAATCGATCGTATTTTCTTATTCGACTAGGTCTACTCAGGCTCAATATGTACGATCTTCCGGAAAAACATTCCAAAATTCTTATAGAGCTTTCAATCCGAGTGTAAAATCTTTCTGTGACGCTACTGTTGCGGCTTGTGCTTGCACTGCTGATGCTGGTTGTATGCTTGCGAGTCATTTAACTGCTCCTTATCTTTGTAAGATGGGGGTGGAGAGTTTCCAGGATATTTGCACGAATGGTGTGGAAATGTCTTTCGCAGTTCCTGCGGATGTAGATGGGGACGGAAGTCCAGAGATGGTCCGTGTTTTGGGAAATATGGATAACCAAAGATTTTCAGTTTCTAAATTTTCTTCTTGGGATACTGAAAACTTAGATCCTATCTCCTTGAGCGGAGAATCCAAGGGAAATCCGCTTGGAGTTACTACGGAAGGTAAAATTTTCCCTGGGGATTTTAATGGAGACGGTAAGACGGATTTTCTGGTACTAAAATCAAACGGTGCCAAGGGAATCGTATATTACGGCCCTGATCTAAACTCAGTAGAATACCCTGAACTTATTGCGGAAAACCTACAACAAAGTACACCGTTTCATTTTTTAGCGGATGTAAATGGAGATGGAAAGACTGATATTTTGCAGGCGAAAACTTCTACTAAGATCCAAATCTATCTTTCTACCGGTTTAGGTTTCCAAAAATCACAATTATTGAATATTACGGATCCAGGAAATTCTTTCCAAGGATTTGTGGATATGGATAAGAATGGAATCCCCGATTTGCTCAGGATCAACGGGACTTCCTATCCAAGATTGATCTTAACATTCTACGATTTTAAGAACGGAAATTTGGTAGAATTAGAGGAAACTGAAATTTCCAGATCTTCTTTCGGAAATGCTGGAGACCAATTCCTTTCGGATCTGAATGGGGATGGTTATCCGGATTTTGCATTTTTCTCCGGAGCTACAAGCCAGGGTACGATTCACTATTATCCATTCGACGGAAGAAAATTTAGGACGAATGGTGGTGCTGCCTATCAAACCGTGAATGTGAATGGAGCTTTTGCTTCCAAACAAGAACAGAATTCTTCTACTTCCAGCCAGGTTTATGTTGAGATTGATCTTACAGGCGATGGGATTAAAGATAAGGTTATATATAATTATTCAGATCTCGCAAATCCATATTTTACAGTACAAGTTTACGACACTTCCATGTCCGATTATCTTCCCGGTTTTTCTTTGTATTGGAATCAGGATTTTGTCCGGGATTTAAATGGGGACGGTGTCCCGGATATTCTAAGAGCGAATGTAAGTAGCACGGAAGAACCGGATAATGAGGATGAAGATTCTCTTCCACAAACTATAACCGTTCGGAATTTTTCAGTAAACATTACGAATATAACATATTATGAAACTTCTATAGATCTGAAAGATTATCTCCCTTCGGTAAACACGAACGGAAGTTCTTCGGACAATGCATATTTTAACTGGAGAAATAGAAAACAATTCATAGATCTAAACGGAGATGGAAGAGCGGATTTTATCCGATATGATTCTTCTGATTCTAAATTGATCGTTTCTTACTCTAAAACGGATTCGGGTGGAAACCTGTCTTATTCCGAGGATGGAGACGAGTCTTGGGCGACTGGAGGATACCTTCTTCCTTTGGATATAAATGGGGACGGTAAACCTGAACTTTTAGGTTTGAACGGAGATCAAAAACCTCTTCAGTATTCGGTACCTTCCAGTATTCCATTTGTGAATTCGGTTGGTTATCGTCAGTTTCCTTATGAATCTAATCTAGAATTACATCTGTTGAGATTTCGTTCCGAAGTTCCTGCAGGACTTTTGACCAAGATAGAAAACGGTTCTTATGTTTCCGAAGGAAATGTAAGCGTTCAGTTAGAATATTCTCTTTCTAAAAATCATCCTACGGCTAACGGATTAGGTTTATATGATCCGAGCCGTCCAGAAATTCTTCCTTTAGTATTTCCCGATTTTCTAACGACCAAACTTACACAAAAAGCGGGAGCTACGATCTTTGGAGAAAATTCATACAGGTTCTTCTTCTCCAGATTTTATAGAGGTGGGTTCAGAAATTCCGGCTATTTAGGGTTCCAGAAGATGGAGGAGAAAAATACTATCTCCAACTCAATTACGGAAACAAAATATGATTCTCCTTATTTAGAGGCTGTTGGAATTCCTACTACCCAAACAAAATCCAAAAATGGGATCAAAATTTCAGAATTCTATAAAAATTACCAAAAATCTTTCTCTTCGAACGGCGGAATACAGATCTTAGAAACGGATAGTTTGGAGACAGTATATAGAGCAGGACAGTTATTCCAATCTTCTACAGTAACTAAAACTTATGATACTTACGGGAATATTATTAAAAAGGATACGAGTATCAACGGGACTACTGCCGGTGAAAAGGTTTTTTATCTGAATGATTGGACCGAGGGTGTTTTAGGAAAACCTATAGATATCCAAGTTTTGAAGAATGGAGAAATAGTCTCTCATAGAAAAATAGAATATTCTAATTTTCAAATATCATCGGTAAAAGAGGAGATGAGTCCCGGTGTTTGGAAAACAGAGGTAATCCAGGCTTACGACTCATATGGGAATCCGAATATAGTAAAAGAGTCTAACGGAAATTTGATCACTGTAGAATATGATAATATTCTACATAAATATCCCCTTAAGATGACTAACGGTCTGGGGCAGGTCACATTAAAAACCTACGATTTTTCGAATGGTTTGGAATTATCCAATACGGACGAAAACGGGGGAATTTCCAGAACGGAATACGATTCTCAGGGAAGACCATCAAAAAGTTATTTGCCGGGGGAAAACGATTGGTCTGAAAAAATCGAATATGAAAACACCGGGGACCTAGAGAATCAACTTGTCCGAAAAATCTTCCGACGTAGTAATGGTGAGACTTGGCAGGAAGATTTGAGTAATAATATTACCAAAGTTTCTAAAAAAAGAAGCAGTCTGGTAAACGGATATGTTCTGGTGGAGGAGACTCGCCGGAATTTAGAAGGTCAGGTTACCAAGAAAATCGATCCATACTTAGAAGGATCCAATCCTTTCTCCTGGACGGATTATACGTATGACCAGGAAGGAAACCAAACCAAAAGTGAAAGAAATGACGGGAGAGTGATCGAATCCGAGAATATAGGTTTGGTCTCCAAAACCAGGGAGCTTCTTAACGGAAATCTAATTAAAGAAATCGTTGAGGAGAGAAATGAGCTTGGTCAGGTAATTTCTTCTACACAACTCGGAAAGACCACACGTTATACTTATGACTCCGCGGGAAGAATTTCCGAGATCATAGATCCGGAAAGTGGGATCACTTCGATAGAAACCGATTTTGGAGGAAGAAAGACTAAGGTAGTTCATCCGGATTCGGGTAAGATTGAATATGAATACGATCCTAATTCCGGAAAATTAACCAAACAAAAATACCAAAACGGTTCCAGCGTTCAATATTCTTACGATAGTCTAGGTAGGGTTTCCCAAGTTAAAGGAAATTCTCCTGAAACTGGGGCAGTGTATTATTCATACGAATATGATGATCCCGAAAAAGAGAATGGGATCGGAAGATTAACCAAGGTCACTGATCCGCTAGGAACAACTGAGTTTGGATACGATCTAAGAGGAAATCAAAACTTAATCATAAAAAAACTTACCGAAGAAGATCTGAATTTCGTAATCCGTAAAAAGTATAATCTACAAAACCAAATAGAGGAAGTCACTTATCCGGACGGAAGTATTTCAAAAAACTTATATTCCGAGGCAGGATTTCTTTCCGGGATTACATTGACTCCTGGAGATGGAAGCGGTTCCGAATTTCCAATCGTTCAATACCAAGGCCCTATCTTAGAAGATGGAGAGCTTAAGATCCAAAGAAAATTGGGGAACGGTGTCAGAACGGATATATATTATGATTTAATAAAACGGAGGCCAAGTAGATTTGTTTCCGTTAAAGATACCGAAATTTACCAAAGTGTAGAGTATAATTACGATCAGTTCGGAAATTATCTTTCTATTTTAGATAAAAAGAATCCGGCCAGGACACAAAACTTCCAATATGATTCGGTCAATAGATTAATTGCGGCTTCAGGAGTTTACGGAACAGAAGAATATACATATTCAGATTCCGGGAAATTACTCCAAAAAGGGAACTTATCCTATTCTTACGAAAATCCTTCTCATAAGAATGCGGTCACTAAGGTAATAGGACAAAACCATTCTTATCAATATTCTTATGACGGTTCCGGAAATATTATCTCCCGAAATGGAGAGAATTTCCGTTATGACCCTTTTCAAAAATTAAGAGAGATCCAAACGGAAGATCAGGATCATATCCGATTTGATTATGATTTTTCGGGAACCAGAATAAGAAAAACAAAATCGAGTGATTCCAGTAAGACAATCAGCTTAGGCGGATTGTACGAGGTTTCGATCTCTCCGGGAAAATCTCCTCAACATACATTGTATTTCCGAGGAAATTCAGGAGATCTAGTAGCGCAATGGACCAGAACGGATGCAGTACTTGTAAATTACCAAGGCGCTAGTATTTCTTCAGGAAGTTCACGGATAGGGTCTGCGTGGAAAACTTTAGCCTGGGCAGCAAAAGATAATTCGATCCGAGGAATTAAATATCTATTTTTAGTTCCAGGAACTAATTTAGGATTTTTGTATATAACGATCCTATTAGGTTTAGGATTCGGACTTCTATCCTTTAGAGAAGGGCTTTGGAGATCCGTCTTAAAATTTACTTCTCCGATACTGATCGTTTCTTTTTCCAACTGTTCTGTTTTGATGCCTGGCGGTAATGGAAATCCACCTTGGTTACTTCCTCCACAATTCGATTCTAATACTCCGAATGTAAATACTCCTTATGAACCTGGAGGACCAGGTTCCGGAGCAGGGCTTCCTGTCGGTGGATTCTTATTTCTTCATCCGGATCATTTAGGTTCCATCACAATGGCCACAGATGGAAATGGAAATAGGATCGCAGGAGGGGACCAGGGAGGAGCATCACATATTTCTTATAAACCATACGGTGAGATCCAAAGAAACGATTCCTCCGGACCGGATGTGTTCCGTTATAAATACAACGGACAAGAAGAAGATAAAGAAACAGGTCTATATTACTTCAAGGCAAGATATTACGATCCTTTGATCGGCAGATTTTTACAGGCAGACTCGGTCATGGACACAACAAGGCCGATGGGAATGGATCTGTACATGTATACCGAAGGAAATCCGATCAAATACACAGATCCAAGCGGGAACAGTATTCTGAGCAGTTTTTTTGACCGAAACGGGCTCGGGTTTTTAAACTTTAGCATTTCATTAAGTAGCTTCTTTCAAAATGCGTTTTATGTAAGCTCCCAACGATGGAGTGATGCAGGACTCGGAATTGCAATGGCAATCAATCCGATGGCCGTGATAGGGACTGCCTTAGGGATAGGTGCAGTTGCCTCTATTGCAGCAGTTGCTGTTGTTGCAACCGGGCTCGGACTTGCATTGGGAGCAGGGGTTATTGCTTTAGGAGCTGCTACCTTAGTGGCAGCAACTGCAATTACTGTGGGTGCTGCACTTGCAGTTGTGGCAGCAGTTACCGGCATTTTAGCTGCTTCTTTGGCCGCAGCATTGGCTGCATCGGCAATTGGAGCAGCCGCTTATGTGGCCATGGCCGCATTATCAGTCGTATCCGCTTTGGTGACCACTGCTCTCGCGCTTGCAGTGGCAACTGCTCTGCTTGTGAGCGCGCTCGTGCCTATCTTGGTCTATACTGGGTTAGGGGTAGGAGTTCTTGCGGTAGGTTCCGTATTGTCTCCATATACTTTGCAAGCTTATGTAGTAGGCGGATATTCTAAATCAAGTTTCAATAATATACATTGGGATGAGAAGAATGCGAGAATTGCAGGTTGTTATGCGGCTGTAGGTCAAGCCGTTGCTATGGTAGGAGGATTCGCCCTTATACAGATGCCTTGGTTGGCTCAAGGATTGACTGGGGTAGCACCAGTGGGGTCAACTCAAGTAGGTATTGTGGCTGGATTAGAATATCTAAGTTATGTGGGCTTGGCTTACGATTTAATCAGTAAGGATTGGGGTAGTGCCGCGGCAGGTACAATCGGTTTGATGTATCCGGGCGTGGGTCTTGCTTATACATTGGGGGATAAATCTTATGATGCCTGTGGTGGTAGTCTTTAAAATGAGATTTAAACTGTATAAAATATTAATATTATTTCTTTTCCTTGAGAATTGTATAGGGATGCGTTACGGGTTCGAAACATATTATTGGCACAGGACAATTGATAATTTTCAAAATACTTATATTAAGTTTAACTTCATTTCACAAAAAGAAAATGAAACAAATATTGGTGGTAGTGAAAATCAATTTCTATATCATTTATTTGTTTTTTTTGGAGATACAAATCCACTCTTGGGCTCGCCATCTAGTATAAATCCGAAGGGAGATTATTGGAAGATTTATTATTCGAAATTTGAAAATTTGCCATATCGACTAAAATCTGATATCCGCTTTGTTTTTATGGAAGGGTGTGAATATAAAATGCCAACAAATGTTGGCAAAAATTTATACCGATTTTCGTTCGGTAGTGAAAGAACACAATTCTCCGGAAAGTTACAGGCCGAAATAGATCTTCCTCCAAATCATTCTATTCGTTTAAGTTTTAAAGAAAAAGGAATTCCTTATCCGGATCCTCAGACCTTTGCAGAACGTCTTGAGAATTCGAGGAGTGCCAATAATAGATACGAAATTATCCCAACAATAGAGCCCACTCCAAATTTAGACCCGATTAAACCCTGTGAGATTAAGAAAGACTGATCTAAAATCGGCGGACTCTGTATGGGATGCATGTATAGGAATTTTTTGAATCGATTTCTCACAATTTTGAGTTTTTGCATTCTTTCAGGGTGCATTAATTTAGTTGGTCTAAGTGAATATAGAGGGGGATGGACTCCACAGGAATTTCATCAGAATTATCTAAAATTTGAAATTAAAAATTTCAAAGACCGTAAAAATTACGAACCGAACCGTTTTTTTTCGAAGATAAATCAATATTATTTTGTTCTAAAATGGATGGATCCGAATGTTTATTTTCCTTATACTGAAAAAGATCCCATTCTCCGTTCAATAAATCCTTCGGAAGACTGTTATATTCACAAAAAGGATCTTCTAACCCGTTATAAGATAAATCAATTCTTACATGGAGATCGTAGGGATTACTTCGCTTATGATTGTGAATACTGGATGCCTCTTTTACCGGGTAAAAACCAATATAAAGTTCTTATAAATGATATAGCTGACCAAAGGAGAGAGGGTGCTGAGCCTGAATTCGATCTTCCGCAAGGTCATTCAGTCCGAATGAAAATACTTCCAGCAATACGAACTTTAGGTTCCGACCCGATACGAATGCCGATTGGAGAACCTCCTAAAGATCCTGAACTGATTCGGAAAGGTTTTGAAATCCAATTTACGATAGAAAAGAACCGCCCCGATGAACGAGAGCCGGTTTGTGATCTTGGGATCGAATCTTGATTTTATGAAAGCAATAAATTTAAATTAATAAAGGTAAATGAAAACAATGAAACGAATCTATATTACGATGCTGATTACAGTTCTTATGGCGAATTGTATCGCAGTGGATACATTAGGATTAACTGATACTTATAAAGGAGATGTTGCAAAAGATAAATTATTAGCTGCAGCGAAAATAGGGGACTATATGACTGCAACTGCATACTTTACTGACCAAGGTTATACGGGATCCCAATTGGATTCTTATGTACTCGCACAGGTTATGTTGGCCTCCTTTATAGATGAGACAGTTTTTAATCTGGATGAATCAAAATATTATAAAAAGCACGACGTGGACACTTGCGCTTTAGTGATCAAATTTTTAGGAGTCGCAGCGGATTTAGATTCTTTTACGAGCTACTTGAGCAATAAAACCTGCAATTTGGTTCCGAACGACCTTTTCTTGGACAGACATATGGGTACAAGTACGAATAGCCCTCATAAAACCTGAAAGAGAAGTCTGACCCGGCTTAAATAAGTTGGATAGAAAGTCCTATCCCCCCAATAACTCTCGATCTTCCTGGATCACCGTGGAAACATTGGTGATCCCACCTTGGAAAAGAAGTCCTAAATAATCGGATAATTTTCTAAGATTATAACCGTCTTCTCTTGCAAGTAGAACCATAGCTTCGAAACCTGCGGCTACCATCATTACCGAGGTAATCCGGATAGGATGAGCGGGAAAACCGCCTTTCGACACCATTCTTTCTAAGTCGCTATCCAATTCTTCCAGGATATACGTCATGGAACCGCCTTGGAAAAGATAACCTCGGATAATATCTCTGTTCCTGGTTAATAGATCCAAATGAATTCTATCCTGCATCATCACATGAAAGACCGCAAAATAAGCGTCGCTTAAAAAAGCCAAAGGGGTTTCCGCCTTTGCTCTGGCCTCTCGGATCCCTCTTCGGATACCTTCAGCTAATTCATCCGCAATATCCTGCATTACGGATTCTTTATCTTTATAATAATTATAGAATGTGCCTTGGGCAAGGCCGCTTTCTCGGATAATTTCTCTGGTGGAACATGCCTCGAATCCGATCGTAGCAAAAACCCTGCGGGCTGCGTTTAAGATCGCGTTCCTATTCTTTGTTTTATTGTCCTGTCTTCTGGACCCTGAAGTTTCTAGTTTCATTTTTAATAACGAATCGATTTTAGTTTATGAATTTTTTTTAATACTGTTTTGGCTGCGTAGTATCCACACATTCCGTGCACTCCTCCTCCGGGAGGTGTGGATGCGGAACAAATATAAATATGAGGATTTGGAGTGGTATATGGATTCATTCTTGCAATCGGCCTAAAGAATGCCTGAGGAAGGTCTGCCGCTCCACCCGTGATCGCTCCACCTACATAATTTAAATTATAAGAATAAAAGTCCTTCGTGTTCATGGAATGTCTGGCCAATATTCTGTCCTTGAAGCCTGGTGCGAATCTTTCGATCTGATTTTCTAAAATTTCAGTCATGTCCTTTGTGGAACCTGAAGGAACATGACAATACGCATATCCTGTATGTTTTCCTTTAGGAGCCCTGGTCGGATCGAATTGGCTTTGTTGGACTACCAACATATAAGGACGATCCGGATGTTTTCCGGACCAGACTTCCGATTCTGCTTTCGCAATTTCGGAAAGTTTTCCGCCTACGTGGACTGTGGACGCTTTTAAACAATTCGGATCTTTCCATGGGATGGGTCCATCTAATGCCCAGTCCATCTTGAATACTCCCGGCCCATACTTATAAGATGAGATCCTGCTAATATAAGAAGAAGATAATGTATTTCCTGCAACTGATCCTAATTGGTCCGGACTCGTATCAAATAGGATTGCTTTTGTTTTGGGAAGTTGTGTTAGGCTCGAAACTTTATAGTTCGTTTGGATTTTTACTCCGAGTCCTTTTAAATAAGACTCAAGAGATTTTGCGATCATTGCAGATCCGCCTTCTACTACCGGCCAAGAACGAACATGTCCAGTTAAAGAGAACAAAAGTCCAAGAGCTCCGCTTAAAAATTTCTCTAATGGAAAGATCGCATGTCCTGCACAGCCGGCGAATAATGCCTTTGCTCTTTCTTCTTTAAACCAAAAGTTTGCGAGTGATTTTGCGGGTTGTAATCCTAATAATCCGAACCTTGCTAATAAAAATGGATGTTTAGGAATTCCAAGAGGAGCTAATGCATCAGACAATAACCCTTCAGGATTTTTTAAAAATGGAGAGATCAGTTTTATATAGGACTTCTTATCTACACCTAAATTTTCTGCGGTTTCTTCCAAGGAAAGTTTGAGTAATACTGCAGATTCTCCATCCAAAGGGTGGGCTACGGAAGCTTCCGGTTCTATCCATTTCAGCCCATGTTTTCCCAATGGAAGTGTTTTTAAATAGGGAGATAAAATTCCCATAGGATGTGCGGCGGAACAAACATCATGATGAAAACCTGGTAAGGTTAACTCCTTTGTTCGTAAACCGCCGCCTATCGTATCCGAAGCTTCCAGTATTAAAACTGAAAGTCCGGAACCTGCCAGAACGGAGGCGGCTGCCAATCCGTTCGGGCCGGATCCTATGATACAAATATCATATTCTTCGGAGCTGAAATCCATTATTTAGTCGGCCAAGGTTGGAGTTCCTTCAAATCGGCAACTTCTATCTTTCCGTCTTCTATTAATCCTTTTTCAGCGTCATGGATCCTATAGTTAATAGTAGATTTTCCTAATGGTTGACCTTCTATAAAGATACAACGTAACTCTTCATCCTTGAATCCACATTGTGCTTGTACGGATCTTAGTAGTTGCTCGCTATGTAAGTGACCTTCTCCGAAGTTCCAGCCTACTACCATTCCTGCTACCAGTTCACCTTCTACCCATTCGTACTTTTCAAAGTTTTTAACCGCTTTCGGCACTATTTTTTGGAATGCTTTTCCATGTAAGTGCATAAGCCTGAAGGCCATTACCTTACTCACTAAACCTACGGATACTTTTCTTTTATAGAACATATCCAATTGGTCGTACAACCATCCGGAAGTTTTGGTAAGCTTCTCTAATTTTTTATAACTATCTTCTTTGAACATCCACACGCTTACCGCCCAGTTCCCTGCATAATATCTCATTGCGAGTAAGAAGGAAACCCAATCCGGTCTGATGTTTCCGATGATCGGAAGAGCTAAGGAGAATACGAATAAGAATGCTGCAACAGGTGCAGAATCTAATTGGAAAGGAGTGATGTTAGGGTTTGCTCCAAATAAGAAGAAGCCCGAGTAAACTACTAAGAAGTTCCATTCTATCGGAACTCCCATCGGGAAGTTACTTGTGATATAACTATGTAGGAATACCATCATTCCGAGTCCTAAGTATAGAACCGTTTGAGAACCGGTCATGATCGCGGTAAATAGAACGATTGGAGTTCCCATTTCCAAAACGATCCCCATATTCGCTTTCGCTACTGCAGTAGAAGAAGGACGAAGATCTTCCGGGTAATTTTTATACATCGCCTTTCTGAACCAAGCAAATGGAGTGAATGGGCTATTACTTGCCATCACACAAACTACACTTGGGAAGTGAGAGTTGAGTTTAGAAAATCCTGCGAATAACCAGATAGAAAGTTGAACGATCATTGCACCTGCAATCCAATTCTGTGCGAATGCAAATACGACTATCGTTACCCAATAATGTTCCGCTCTTGCTGCCAGAAAAACAGTTTTATCTAATATTCCGGCAATGACCAAGCTAATGATGATCGGTAAAAATTGTTCGAAGCCCGGAGCAGGATGGATCAAACATAGAACGGAATAAACTAAAACCGACGCGTAAGCTACGATTTCCAAAATTCCTCTGGTTCTTCCTCCGATAATAGGAGCTCCTTCGAATAAAGGCATTTTAGTTGTCTTAGGTCTTAGAAAATATAAGAACCCGCCGACAGGAGGGAAATATCTTCCGGTTAAAGGACCGCTTCCGCACCCAAGCCCTAATACTTCGAATAGCAAACTCCAAACGATCGCTTTTTGGAAAGCAACAGGAACAAACCACCAAGAGATGGTTCCCCAGGTTCCGAGTCCTGGACTAAAAGAACAAAAATAGATCCAACCTGCGATGTATAATGCTATCTTTAGAACGTAAACGATATATGCTCCAAGAGGGGAGCCGTAACCTTGGACTGCCCAGGCTTGGCAGGACAAACGAGCCCTGTCCGCGAACGACATTTTCGCCCAGGCCAAGGCATCATAGGGGGGAGCTTTAGGAAGGAACATCTTTCTCTCCGTATTCTATATTTAGAGGAAGTGATATACCTAGGTCTTGAGAAATGTCAAGAAAAAATGACTAATTGGTCACATTTAGAATGTGTTTTATAGCCAATTCTTCCCGGATTCCGCAGTTTTCTAAAAACATCTCATCGTGAGAAACGATGATAACCGCAGCCTTAAACTCACTGATCAGCCCTTCCAGAAATTCTATATTTCCTAAATCCAAGTTATTTGTGGGTTCATCTAAAAGTAGAAGTTCCGCTTTTTCCGTACTTAGCAGCCCTCTTGCCAATGCCGCCCTCAAACGTTCTCCTCCACTTAAGCTATATACTTTCTGAAAAACTGTGTCCTTGAAAAATAGGAATTTTGCGAGTCCATTCCTAATTTCGCTTTCTTCTAAGGTGGAAACATCTCTCACATTCTCAAAGATCGATTTGGAATCATCCAATTGATTACATCTTTGGTCTATGTAGAGAGTATTCAATTTTCCTAAAGTAATAGAACCAGTTGTTTCGAAGTTGGAGCCGAGTAGCGCTTGTAATAAGGTGGATTTTCCGGAACCGTTAGCACCTTTGATCGCGATCCGTATATTTCCTTTCCAAGAGAAGTTTAAATTATTCTCATAGATCCAGTCTTGTAATCGGATATTAAAGTTTTTTGTTTCTGCGACTAATTTTTGAGAAGGTATTTCTTTTCCGGAAAGATCCGCGTACATGATCGGATCTATTTTTATTCGATCCATGGCATCATAAACTTCCCTGATCTTCTCATTCGCTTTTTCTAGACCGGAGGAATTTATTTTTCCTGAAGTTGTTTGTGCGTTTCTTTTACGAGCGCCTAATAATATTTTAGGAGTTCCACCTTTCGCGGCGGACTTTTCACCTTTTCGATTTCTTTTTTCTTGTTTATCTATCTGCTCTATTCTTTCCGCTCGAGCTATATCTCTTTCTCTTCTCGCTTTTTCCAAGGCAGCTAAAGAATTTTTTCTTTCCCTTTCTTTTGTTTCCTCGTAGGAATTCCATCCTCCTCCATATTTGTTTAAACCTTGATTAGATAATTCTAAAATGGTATCACAGAGTTTCAGGCATTCTCTGTCATGAGATATGAGCAAAAATCCGTATTCATATTCTTTTAGGAACCGGATCAAAACTTTTTTGGCATCTTGGTCCAGATCGTTTGTGGGCTCATCCAAAATTAGAAATTGATCCTCCAGTCTTTCTGCAAGACGGACTCTCATCCATTGTCCTCCGCTCAATTGATCACAAAAAAGGTTGCGATCAATCCCTGTTAAAAGTTTTTCTCCGTGAAGTGACCAGGAATAATTTTGTAAAAATTCTTCCACAGTGATCCGTTCCGGTTTTTCTCTTTGAGGTAAATAAGAGATCGTAGAATTTCTGGAAATTTTACCTTTGCTCGTTTCGATCTCTCCCGAGATCAATTTGGCAAGATAAGATTTTCCGATACCGTTTGGACCCACAAGAGCAGTACGTTCTTGTCCAAGAGAAAAATTAAAATTTTGAAATAGAATACGTCCGTCCGAAAATTCGAAAGAGACGTCATTTGCGACGATACTTGATTGCATAACAAACCCTTTGCGCTGTCTGAGCGCAGATTATAAAAAATCGATTGGGGTGGGTTTGTTTAAGATGCCATAAGACTCCGGTTGCCCAGAGGATTATTAGACTAAATGAAATGCCTTAAAATTGCAAGGAATTCTATACCTAGGGTTCTTAATATATGATTTCTTGATCGTTGGACAATATTAATTGAACGAACGACGAAATTCCACAGGAGTAAGTTTTGTCTTACTTTTGAATAGTTTACTAAAAGATTGAGAATGTTCGAAACCGAGTTCATAAGCGATCGCGGTTATCGGTAAATCGGTAGTGGACAATCTTTCTTTTGCCTGTTCGATCAACTTATTATGAATATGTTGTTGAGTGCTCTGACCGGTTAATACGTTCAGTAGACCACTTAGATATTTCGGAGAAACATTCAATAGCTCCGCTACATATTGCACCGAAGGCAGACCTTTTTCTCTCAGGTCTCCTTCTCGGAAATATTCGACTAAAATTTCTTCCAAACGATCCAAGATTTTATGATTCGTGATCTTTCTTGTGATAAATTGACGATGATAGAATCTCTCCGCATAATTGAGTAGAGTAGTGATATGGGAAATAATGATATCCTGGCTAAATTTATCTATATTGGAATGGTATTCCTGGCGAATATTACCCACGATATCATTTAATACGACTTCTTCTTTTTCGGAAAGGAATAAGGCCTCGTTCACTGAGTAATCAAAATATTCGTATTTCCGAATATTCTTTGCCAATGTGGAATTCCAGATAAAGTCCGGATGGACCAACAAGATCCATCCGGAATGTTCGGGTTTTCTATCATTACCGATCTCGATCCTAAAAACTTGACCGGGAGCCATAAAGAACAAGATACCATCGTCAAAATCATATTCCTGCTGCCCATATTTCATTTTTACGGCAGAGTTCCTTTTTAAAGAAATGGAATAAAAATCGAGAGTCCAACTCGTAAGATTAAAATCCGAAGAATGTATAATAGATCCATAATCCACTACACTGATCAAAGGATGTTCCGGTTTTGGTAAACCTCTCAACTGATGAAACTCGCTGATGGTCTTAATTCTATATGGTTTTTGAATTTCTTTCACGGTAAGCCTAGTTTATTCTTTCATAAGCCGAAGCAAAATCTTTAGCAAAGTCCTTTAATTTGGTCTTTTCCAATTTAGGTCGGTTCCGGAAATAGTCTTCATATAATACTCCGCCTCTTCTGGACGCGTTCATTTCCATAAAACCTTTTGCAGTTTTTGGATTCATTCCGGCTGCGATCATACCGTTCAATGCTTCTTCATCGGAGATAACTACCCATTTTAGATCAGGCTTTCCGATCTCTTCTCCCAAAATTTTTGCGATTTCATTCGGTGAAACCTCGTCACTTGCGATATAACGGATACTTCTTCCTTCAAAAGGTTTTTCAATCTCTTCTGCAATTACCTTCGCAATATCCGAAGTGGAAACCCAAGGTTCTATTTCGTCTCCTCCATAATTGGAGATGATAGTCCCTCTTGTCTTTATCGTTTGTATAAACGCGAACATATTATAATAAAATCCCACCGGACGCATAAACTTAATCGAAACGTCGTTTGGCAATTTTTTTAGAATATTTTCCGCGTCATGATGAAAGGCAAGTATCCCACTATCCGAATTGGTATGCGCTCCTATACTACTCAAATGGATCACTTTCTTAATTCCGGATTGTTCGATGGCTATTTTATAACTATTTGCAATCCGACGAATTGTTTCCATTATATCCAGGTTATGATCAAAAAAGCTCTCGTAGCCGATCGCTTCCATAACATAGACTATATCCGCACCTTGAAAAGTTTGCGATAAAAATTCGCTATCTTCCATTTTACCGATAGAAGCAATCGCGCCTATCGTTTCTATTTCCTTCCTTCGTTCCGGCTTACTACTGATAACGGTAACTGAATGACCCTTGGCGATCAAATCTTCCGCAAGCGGTTTACTGATATGTCCGAGTGAACCTGTAATAATAATCTTCATAGGTATTCTCCTTGATTAGAGATGCTTGTATAAGCGGTATTTCCTATTCAGATTCATTAAGGATATGAGAAGTTCTTTTTCCGGAGATTATTCGTGTAGCCGAACTTCAGACGAATGTAGCCGTTTTGCGTATTACAAAGGTCTTGACATTGCAAAAAATATATATTTTAATATATATATGAATCGAGCCAAAATATTCAAAAATGGAGACAGCCAGGCAGTCCGCCTTCCTAAAGAATATAGATTTAAAGGTAAAGAAGTCTATATCCATAAGGAAGGGGAGATCGTAGTATTAACTCCTATAGAGGATGCTGTAGATAGACTTTGGAATACTCTAAATGAATTTTCCAATGATTTAAAAATAGAAAGGGATCAGCCTAAGGATTATGATAGGCGTGATCCTATATGAATAAGTATCTTTTAGATACAAACATTTGCATTTATATCATAAATCAAAGACCTGATTCGGTTTATAAAAAATTTAAGAAGGTAGCTTTAGAGAATATCTATATCTCTTCTATTACAGAATTTGAATTATACTTTGGCGTTGAAAAAAGCCTTCATAAAGAAAAGAATAGAAGAGCATTGGCCGATTTTATTGGATATTTGAATATACTACCATTTGATAGCAATTCGTCAGCAATCGCCGCTAAATTACGTTTCAGTTTAGAAAAGTCGGGGAAGCCGATAGGTCCTTTTGATCTCTTAATAGCCTCTCAGGCTATTTCGAATGATCATATCCTTGTGACTAATAATGAAAAAGAATTCAAAAGGATTAAGGAATTAAAGCTGGTTAATTGGATATAAAGTGAGCTGTGTAACTACCGGGACTAGCCGTTACGCAATTTGTAATGCATTGCTATTAAGGACTCGCCCCGACGCAGTTGTCCATCCTGGCCAACTAAGCTCTGGGGCGTCTCAAGCTGGGCTCAACACATCCTGTGTTTCGCTCGCGATCTTTTCACGCTCCCTATGGGTCGCTAAGATCGCTTTCCAGCTTTCGCTTCGAGTCCCTTGATTTGTAAGTTTGGGATTTTGTACCTACCGGGACTCGAACCCGGACCCCAGGCTCCGGAGGCCTGTACTCTATCCGTTGAGCTATAGGTACTTATGTAGGTGAGTTTTTGAGAATTGCCCGTGCAGTCAATCTGATTCCTGGAAGTCGGTTTTTACCCAAATGCCTGGAAAGTTTTAGAGGTTTTTAGCTTACATTTTACTGCTCTTATTCAACTTGCCCATAGGCGGTTGCATGTTTTCTCTTCGGCATTTTTTTCTAGCCTGTATCTTGATCCCTGTTTCGATTTTTTCGGAAGGGGAGAAGGTTGCAATCGACCTAAACGAATCCAAACGTCTCTCTAAACAAGAGCTGGAGGAAAAAAGAAGCGGTTGGTATGCGACCGGCCTTCCTGTTTTTTCAGAAGATCCTGTAAGAGGACAAGGTTACGGTGCCAGAGGATTTTTATACCAGAATGGAAATCGTTCCGATCCTTATTTTGAATTCCAACCTTACAAATATAGATTCGGTGCTCAAGCATACAAGACTACGAAAGGTGCGGACTACTATGAGTTTACTTTTGATAGTCCGTTTCTTTTCGACACCGCCTATAGATTAAAGACAAGTGTTTCTTATAGCACAAATAAGAACTCTCAGTATTTCGGGATCGGAACCGATACGTTACGCGAAATTCAGTATAGAGATAGGAATCAGCCTACAGGCCAATTGAAAAATGGCGGAAGTTTTTCCGATCTTGAAGATGCTCTTTCCTATCGCAGACCTTCTTCTCCCGGATCCGTATATCCGTATGAAAGTAATGTTTTATATAATACATACGAATTTCGTTCTTCTACCGCTACATTCTCGGTCGATAAAACTTTCTGGGGAGCTTTCCGCTGGATCATTGCTCCTGAGTTTTCCCAAAACGTGATCCGAACTTATGATTATCCGAATGGAAGGATTGCTACCAATGGAGATTATTATTCTGTAGCGAGGGATCCTTCCACTGGTTGGGGTTCTTCTTATCCGAACGGAATATCTAAACTTACCAAAGATTACCAAGCAGGTCTTATTAATGGTTATCACGGTGGAAATGTAAATTATATCCATATAGGACTTGCTTACGATACTAGAGATTTCGAACCGGATCCTGATTCCGGTGTTTTATTAGAGATGAATTATTCTTCTTCTTCCAAACGTGCCGGTTCGGATTTCGAGTTTGAGAAGTTTTTTACCCAAGGTAAATTTTTCTATATGCCTTTCCCGAAACTTTTCGAAGAGCTTGTGGTGGCAGGAAGAGCGGGACTTCATTATTCAAAAGGTGAGGTTCCTTTTTCAGAATATCGTTATATGTGGTCCATTGATGGGCCGATCAACGGATTGGGTGGTCTTCAAACTCTAAGAGGTTATAGACAGGAAAGATTTATCGCTCCTATGATCGGTTTCGGAAATTTAGAGATACGTTGGAGATTCGGAGCATTCAAATTTTGGGATCAGTTGGTTACTTTGAGTCTTGTTCCATTTTATGATTTTGGTAGAGTATGGAACGGATATCATGATATAAGCACACAAGGTTATAAATTTTCTTACGGCACGGGCCTTCGAATTATTTGGAACCAGGCCACGGTTATCTTGATAGATTATGCTAAGTCCAGAGAAGATTCTCAATTATTCATCGATATAGGCCAGATTTTCTAAGAATCTCGGCGTATAGAAATTTGCTGTTCAGGATTTGTATCTTATAAACACTTGAGTTCGGCCGGACCAAAAATACAAATCGGCCTTAGAACTATCAAAGAGAGTCAAGATGAAGATCCAATCACTTGTCGGACTAATTTCAATTCTGTCCCTATTTCCATTTGCACTTTCTTCCTTCTCCGCAGAAGAAGAAACAAAACTGATCGAAAAGGCATTGGTGGAAAGTTTATCCACCGCAGAGCAAAAAGAAGCGTTCCAAAAATACCTGGTCAATCTTTCCAAAAAGAAAAGAAATGAAGCAACCCATTTGAGAGAACTTGCTTCCACAGAACCAAAACATCATTCTTCTCAAGCTCGTAAAAAGAAGTTAGTAGAACTTGCAGCTCAACTGGACAAGGAAGCTTCTATCCATGAAGAGACCTTAAAAACTCTGCAACAATCCTTGGTTCAATAAGAGATTTTTTCGGTTACTAGTTTTAATAATTCTTCCGTGGGGAGTTTTGCATCTAAACGGATGGTATTCTCCGGAAGAATTTCTTCGTAAGCCTTTTTGATCTTAGTCAAAGCGCTGATCGTTTCAAATCTATCTTTAGTAGTGTCTCTTCCCTTCAATCTCGCTAAAGCTTCTTCCGGTTGTATTTCCAGATAAAAAACTTTTTCGGGTTCAGGAAATCCTCTGTCTAAATTCTTTTTCAGGATCTCTTTTGCTGAGAAAAATTCCCCAGATTGATAAGCCGCAGTGGAATACATATATCGATCGAGTAGCACGATCTTTTTTTGGGAGAGTGAAGGTAGGATATTTCGGCTGAGCGAAACTTCTCTGTCTTCTAAAAATGCTTTGATTTGGTTTTCTGGAGAAAGTTCAATTTCTCCGCTTAAAAATTTTCTAAGATAAAGCCCGGATTCGTACCGAGTTGGTTCCGCAAAACAAATTGCTGGAACATGTTTGGAGGTAAGAAGGTCTAAGACTCGGACAGATAGGGTACTTTTGCCACTTCCGTCTAAACCTTCAAAAACGTAAAATCCTGGTATTTGTGCCATGCGTTTGGATTCGAAAGCCACTTGACATGAGTGGTTTTGCTTCGAATGCTGAAAGCTCATCTACCGGAATCCCATTCCCGAGGACAGGAATCCATGAAAAAAACCGACAGATTCAAAAATTTCCTGGTGATAGGCATATCCGTAATGGCCGGAGTGATCCTCTCTCCGATCTTGTATTGCGGAACAGGAAATGACAGTGCATTATTTCTAAATGCAAAATCAGATAGAGAGCCAAGTGCATCTGCGAAAGCAGCAGTCTCCATCCAAAAAGCATTTGAAGAAGTTTATGAAAACGTTTCTCCAAGTGTTGTTTTAATCGCAACCGAAGGAACAGTAAACGTTCCTCAATACAATGATCCATTCCAAGAATTCTTTTACGGACCTCAAGGTAGAGTAAGAAATCAAAAAAGAAAAGTGAGCGGACTTGGTTCCGGTTTTATCCTCAATAAAGAAGGATATATTCTCACCAACGATCACGTAGTTCGTAATTTCGATAAATTTAAAGTAGTTTTTAAGAATGTTAAAGAGCCTGTTTCCGCTAAGTTGATCGGAACAGACCCGATGATCGACGTTGCCCTTTTAAAGGTAGAAGCGAACCAAGATCTTCAGCCGATTGAGATAGGAGATTCTTCTGCCGTGAAAGTGGGAGACTGGGCGATCGCGATCGGTGCTCCATTCGGTTTGGAACAATCCATGACTGTAGGAGTAATTTCCAAAGTAGGAAGAGGTGGAATCGATAATTCTGGAGTTCATTATATCCAGACGGATGCTGCGATCAACCAAGGAAATTCAGGAGGACCACTTCTCGATATTAATGGAAGAGTGGTAGGTATCAACCGTATGATCGTTTCTCCAAGTGGTGGATCTATCGGTCTAGGTTTTGCTATTCCAATCAATGAAGCTAAGGCAATCGTAGAAGAATTAAAATCCGGTGGAAAAGTCAAACGTGCTCGCTTAGGTGTCGCGTTGGATGATCTTACCGAAGAAACCGCAAAAGAACTCAAACTTTCCGGACCGGAAGGTGCATTCGTTCGCCAGGTACAGAACGGTAGCGCTGCCGCCGAAGCAGGTATCGATGTAGAAGACGTGATCCTGGAAATAGACGGAACAAAGATCAAGAACGCAAACGATGTGGTTTCTAAGATCAGAGCTTCTAAAGTAGGACAACGTGTTTCGATTGTCGTATTTAGAAAAGGCCAGATCTTAAAAATTTCAGTCAAGCTGGCGGAGTGAATAAATCTTTTGGCAGGACATACCTTAAATCCGGAGGATAAATTTGACGATGAGATATCTCTTCGTCCCTCCTTATTCTCCGAGTTTATAGGACAAAAAGAGATCCTGTCCAATCTAGGTGTTTTTGTAGGCGCCGCTAAAAAAAGAGGCCAGGCCCTGGATCATGTACTTTTATCAGGGCCTCCTGGTCTTGGCAAGACTACACTTGCCGGTATCATTTCCCAAGAACTTGGCACTAGGATCGTAGTAACTTCCGCTCCTGTTTTGACTAGAGGAGCAGACCTCGCAAAATTACTCACCGATCTGGAAGAGAGAGATATATTATTTATAGATGAAATTCATTCCTTAGGCCGCAAGGTAGAAGAGATCCTATATCCTGCGATGGAAAATTTCATGATCGATCTTCTTGTGGGAGAGGGGATCACAGCTCAGACCATTCAGATCAAATTAAAACCATTCACTTTGATCGGCGCCACCACTCGGAGCGGACTCATCTCTGATCCACTCAAGAGTAGATTCGGTATCCATTTCCGTTTGGAATATTACGACGATGCTGAAATGAAAGATATCGTCCTTCGATCTTCCAAGATCTTGGGTTACGAGATAGAAGAGAACGCCGCATTCGAGATAGGAAGAAGGTCCCGAAAAACTCCAAGGATCGCGAACCATTTACTCAAAAGAGTAAGGGACTTTGCAGAGGTAAAAGGAGAAAAACAGATCCGAATCCCCGCCTGCGAAGAGGCTTTTTTCCGCCTGGGGATAGACGAATTGGGCCTGGATAGAATGGATCGCCAGATTTTGGAATGTATGATCGATAGGTACAAGGGTGGCCCTGTTGGTCTAAAACCGATCGCCGCAGTAATCGGAGAGGAAGAAAGGACTCTGGAAGACCATTACGAATCCTACATGGTAAGAGTTGGCTTGATCAATAGAACCTCTTCCGGTAGAGTAGCCACGGAGAAGGCTTATAAGCTGATGGACAGAGTCCCTCCGGCTTTCGGCAAAAGAATAGAAGAAGATGCGGCTCCCGGCCTTTTTTAAAAGTGAAATAGATAATACAGGAGATTTAGGAGAAGACGATCGTCGCCTTCTATTCGCTGCTTTTTTCGTATTTGCATTCGCTTCATTCTTAGTAGCTCACTTATTCACACGCAATATTCTATTTAAGATCTTGGGAGAAGACCCGATCGTTCAGGTAAAAGAAAGAGCGGAACGAGAAAAAATTTACGAAGTCCTATTAGAGCAGGAGTTCGTAGACAAAAAGATCAAGGACGAATACAAGGCATTGTCTAATGTAGAGTCTGCGGGTTCCGGTGGTATCACCAAGGAGAAAGGTTTTCATACACTTTCTCCTTTTCGTGAATTCGTAATGGGAAATATTTTCAAAAATCCTTCCAAGGCAAGTCCTCAAAATGCCCAAAAGAAAACGGAAGAAGAAAAAGTATATGAGGTCGCTATCCTAAAACAGGATCCCGTAGAATTTACGAATCCTAATGAACAAACTCCGGAGCAAACTCCAGCTACCGGAAGAATGACAAAAATCCCAATGAATTATCGTTTCCAACAAGATATGTTATTTCGTTGGGATGGAAGTTCTTCTATGAGTATTCCTACTAAGAAGTTAGTGGGTTATGAATATTTCAAAAGAATGCTCCGCCAGATTGAGCAAAGTTTTTCTCCTCCCGGTGGAGGAAACTTTGGATATCGTGACGGCGCTGGAACAGTGATCCGAGAAGCGATAGAACCTGGGGAAGCAAAAGTCCAATTTTTATTAAACGATGCGGGCCAGGTTATCGATACAAAACTAATCTCTTCCCAAGGACAATCCTTAGTGGACCAATCCTGTGTGGATGCTTTAAGAGGGCAAAATTTCGGAAGAGTTCCTGAAGATGTAAAAGCGCAAGGAATGATTTACGGAATTACTTTTATCTTCCCTCGTATTTATAGAAGATAATAATTCCAACTTTCCGTTCGTACTTCGTTTAGAAGATCATACCGCGCTTAATTTCAGATTTAATTCGTTTCTTAGAGATTCGAATTTTTCGTTTGGAGAAATTCCTTTTGTGTCCAAGGAAAGTTCAGGGCGAATAGAATTCACAAAATACATATCCACTTCTCCTTTTCCTTTTGCTTGGACCTTTCCTCTATGCTCGCATACAAAAAAATCTTTCACTAGTTCGTAGGTGGAGCCTGAAATATTTAAATGCCCCGGTTTACCTGAGGATTCCATTCTACTCGCAAGATTGACCGCATCTCCCCAAACATCATAAGCGAATTTATTGGATCCTATTACTCCGGAAGTCACCGGTCCAGTATGAACACCAACTCTTAATTCCCAGAATTGAAGTCCCATTTGTGATTTGGACTCAGCCATCTTATTCATAAACCTTAGAAATTCTAAACCGGCCAAACAGTTGTCCACTGGGTGAGTAGAGTTCGTATTAGGAATTCCTCCGGCACACATATAAGAATCACCGATTGTTTTGAGTTTTTCTAAACCTAAACGTGATACGATTGAATCGAATTCGGAAAAACAATTATGTAGGTCTTCTACCAGATCTTTTGGTACCATCTCCGCTGCAATTTTAGTAAATCCTACAAAGTCCGTAAATAGTATGCTTGCAGATTCGTAATATACGGGAGTCACAGATCCTTTTAATTTTAATTCTTCTGCAACAGGTTTAGGAAGAATATTCAATAATAGTAAATCTGTTCGGTCTCTTTCTTCCGCTAGTTCTTTTGTTCTTTCTACTACCTTTTTCTCCAGATTGACTGATAATTCTTCGCTGGTATTGAACGCAGTTGCGATCCTTCTACCCAACAAAGCCGCATCTGCAAATGTCAATAAGAATAGACCGGCAGGAGTTAGATACCCAGGTCCGACGTGGAATTGGTAAAAAATAAAGTCATTCAAAACGGCTGCAAAGAATATTCCCAAACCGAGTAACATTAATTTTGCGCCTTGTAAACCTTTGAATATAGCTATGGTCAACATGATCATACCATATATTCCGCCCAATACGATCAATGCTTGGTAATAAGGGAGTGTATAACTGAAAAGTGCAGGAGGAAGGACTATAATCGATAAACATGGAGGGAGTGATAATGTTAAAATAACGATCATGGATGTTTTCCTGAATTGAGCAGGATACAAAGTCCTCATAAACATAGCCATAAAAGGTACGCCTAAATAAAAGGAGAGATATTCTACACGTATAAAAATATTCCAAGGAACATTTCTGAACGCTTCTCCTATAAATCTTTCTCCGCTGGTAAGTACTCTGGAAGTGATAGCAAGACAAGTAAGGGAGAACCAAAGGATCTCCATTTCTTTTTTGCGAAATAGGAAAAGACCCATATGATAAAGACCCATGATGAGTAAAGATCCTGCCAAAAACGCGTTAGTCATTCTGTTCCGATCTCTTGCCGCAAAAATTCGGGAAGAGTCACCGAGTAAGATCGGCATTTGGAACCCGCCGTTTCTATGGTAGTGATTCGAAATATGCATCACTAGATCCACTTGTTTTGAATGAGAAACGGAGCTTGTTTGAGCAAGATATTCGGGACTTTCTTCTTCCGGAGAAGGGCCTGGATGCCCATTATAAGCGACTAACTTGCCGTTCCAATATAAGGAATATGCAGAACCTTGGCCGTCGTCTATTCGTATTGCAAGATCGGGAGCATGTTCGGGTAAGTATAATCTTAGGTGATAGGTGATGTATCCTATTGCAGGTAAAGGTTCTCCTTTTAAAGGATGTCCATTCCATACACCAGGAACAGGAATGAACCCGCTTGGATCTGAAACAAGATCGTCTTGGAAATTTTTAGGAGGAATGAGTTCCTTCCAATAATATCTCCAGTCTCCGTTTAATTCTACTGTTCCATCTTTTTCGAAATCCCAATTGCTTAGATCTAAGATTCCATTTTCCGCCTTGGGTCTTTCTTTTCCTTTTGCTTCGGCACAGGAGAAGAATAGAGAACAAATAAGAATTGCTAAAATAAAAAAACGAGTTTTACGACGTGAATCACTCATATGCGTAGGAATCAATAGGGGAGAAAAAACTCATTCCAGCGAGCATTTTTTGTGATCCGGTCGGTACTTCTGAAATTATTTAATGGAAGAATGTCTACATCGCTCATTCGAGTAGTTTGGGAAATCTGGGGCATATATTCTTTTAAAATTCAAGTGGAATGAGGATTCCGGGGAATTTCGAATAAAAAACTGGACACTAACGACTGGTCATATTATAATTCTAGAAGTATGCAACTTTCCGCTGCCGAATTCAAAACCAAATGTCTAAGCCTAATGGACAGAGTCCACGAAACCCAGGAAGAAGTGATTATCACTAAACATGGAAAACCTGTGGCTAAGCTCGTGACTATCAAGGATAGCACTGCTGCCCGCCTATTCGGTTATCTAAAAGGAAGGATCCAAGAGAATGAAGATATCGTTCCTAGTTTAGGATTACGTTGGGATGCGGATTCTAAATAGATGATCGTTCTGGATACTCATGCATGGATCTGGCTTATGGAAGGAGATCCTAAAATAGAGAAAGAACCTATTCTTAGGAAATTATATAAGCATATCCCTAATAGAGGGTTATTCGTTTCCGAAATATCCGGTTGGGAAGTGGGAATGCTCGTTGCCAAAAAAAGGATCCAAATCTCCGGAACCTTGAATCGATGGTTGCAAGATGCATATAACGCTCCCGGGATCCAACCTCATCACTTAACTCCGGAAGTAATTGTAGAAAGTGTAAATTTACCTGATTCCTTTCACGGAGATCCGGCGGATAGGATCATCGTAGCAACTGCGAGAGTTCTAAATGCGGAACTTGTTACTAAAGATAAAGAAATCATTAAATACGGTAAAAAAGGAAACCTAAAGGTAATTTCTATATAGCCCGTTTTGAAGTCCGGATTATCCACGAGTATTCAATTTCGGGTGTTAGGAAGCGAAGCGACTAATATTAAAACAGATCCTTGATTGCCTTCCATAGTTTGGCGTATTCTTTCTTTCTCTCGTCTTTATCTTTCAATTTTAATAATGTTTTTTGGAATCCGTTTGTGCCCGTGATCTTTACTCGGTTTTCATTCAGAACTTCTACTTCGTAGAATACTTCGTCCACTTTATAAGAAAAATTCAAGATACTTGTGGACTTCATTGGATATTCTTTATCCTCTAAGATCGCCTTAGAGTTTCTGAAGTCCAGATACACACATTGTGTGTTTTTAAGCATCGGCTCGCAGAATTGTCCTGCGGGAGGTGGAACCGGCTTTATTCCACATCCTAAAAAAGTTAAAAGTAAAATAGAGAAAGAATATTTCATTTTCTTAATCCTCTACGGGCAATTTTGTTTTCAGGGTTTGGTTTTTAGAAAGGATCTCTCTCGCTAGGTTTAAAACTTCTTCTTTTCTATCGCCCGAGCTCGGATAATATTCTTCTAATAATACGATCGCTTTAGGAGAAAGGTTTTGGTAATAAAAAATCCTTGCTTCTAAAATTTTGGAACTTCCGGTTAAAAAATCCTCATTTATATTTTTGACCCTTCTTAAATAATTTAAGGAAGAAACATATTGGCCAGCTCTGAATTCGGATAATGCGATCAAAAAATCCGATTCTCTTGCGGAAAGTAGGAGGGAGCCTGAGATATCCGGCTGAGAAAGTATTTTTTTCAAGAACTCGGTATTTCCAGAAAGCGCACTTCCTACCAAACAGGTCCAAGCATAACCCGATTTCAATTCAGGACTTAATTTTTCAGGCTCTATCGAGATCAGAAGTTTATTTAATGCGGAACGACTCAATTTTTGGCGGATGGATTCTCCGAACGCTATCAGATAACGATTGTCAGTCGATTCTAAGAATTCAGGGTCAATTGCTTGTGCCCTCAACGCCTGTCTATATGAATCTTCTACAAGAGGAAGGTAAGAACTGTCTTGTTCTAAAAATTCCTGGAAACCTGTGTATGCAATTTTGGAAAGAGTGACGGAATCGAATCTAAAACCTAATAGTAAAAATTCATAATATCCGGAAAGAGCAGCATAATGGTAAGAGATCCCTTCTTTTGGATTAGAAGTGACGAAATCTTTTGCGGTAGATTTGAATTCTTTGATCTCTCCTTCTTTTGGCTCACCTTTTACGATCCCTTCTTGGAGTAGTTTTCTCTCTTTCTCGAGAAGTAAACGTCTATCTCCTGCGAACAGATTTTTGATATCTTGCCTGAAAAAAAATGCGATCCCTGCCAAACCTAGCAGGATCAAAAAGAACACTAACGGTTTGTAATTCGCTTTTTTTCTGTAACTTCTGTGGTTGGCTTGGTAGAGCATGTATAAAGTCAGATTCTAAAAAAAGCCTGGACCTTTCACTTATTTTTTGGGGTTGGAATTCCTACTCTAGCTTGACTCTCGGACCCCTCCTGGATTCCGTGTAAATATGCCTTATAATTATGATTTTGACGAGGATTACGAAACAGACGGCGACGAGGATTACCTCGACGAGGACGCCGTAACTTTTGTATGCGAGGATTGTGATCATCGTTGGGAAGATGATGCAGAAGGATCTTACGACGGCCCAGAAAATCATATCTGCTCCATGTGTGGCTCTTCAAACGTAATCGAACTCTAATCTTTTTGCGGTCCGGCTTTTTTTCTAAAGCATTATTTCGGGCCGCTTCCCTAATACTTACCGTAATCTTTTTATTTTCGACTTCTATCCACTCGGTTGATTTCGATCAAGTGTATGAATATTATAAAAAAGGAAACTACGACACCTTAGTAAAAGTTTCCAGATCCGGACTTAGATCAGGAGAACTGGATTATAAGATCCTTTTATTATACGTTGCTTCCGAGTCCAGTTTAGAAGAGATAGATAAGACCCTATTAAGCATTTATTCCAGATCCAAGGAACAACCTTCTATTTTTTATAATTCCGTTTTTTTATTTTTAGAACGTGCACTTGTTTTAGAATCTTATGAATCAGGCACTCGCTGGGGAAAAATTTTCCTGAATAAGGGAGAGTCTTCCGTTCGATACTCCGAAGGTGTTTACACATACGCCTGCATATTGTATTCTTCTCAGGAATATGAGACGGCGAGTTCCGTTCTGGCAAGGCTCAAATCCGTTCCCTCGGATTCGAAATTGGGGAAACGGATCCGGATATTAGAGATGAATCTGGAAAAGAGAAAAGAGGAAAAATGAAACCGGGAAAAAAAACAAAAGGTTCAAAGGGTTTAAGGATCCAGACCGGGGAATTGAAAGGAAGATTGATCCCTTCTCCAGTTAGCCCTGAGGGTAAGAGTAATTTTACCCCTGCGATCATTAAGAAATCATTATTTGATATTATTGAATCTCTACAGCTCCAGGGTCGTTTGAATCTGGAAGATTCCGCATTTATAGATCTATTTGCCGGTTCAGGACAAATGGGGATAGAATCATTGAGTAGAGGTTTTGCCAGAGCAGTCTTTTTGGAACTTGCCTGGGATAGATTCGAAAGCCTAAAAGGTGTTTTGGATAAATTAGGAAAACCTCATTTAGTTTTACGCAAAGACGCTTTTAGATTTTATTCCGGCTTCGATATTCCCGAAAAAACAAAAGTGTATTTTATGGATCCTCCTTATTCTTTCTGGGATAAAAAAACTGAAAAATTGAAAAACGTAGTGGAGGAGATCGCCCAAAATGAGCCAGGTGTGGCTGCGATTATCGTTCAGTCTCCTCTTCCTTTGAACTGGGAAGGATTTACTCCTCGTTCTTTCGGAAGGAATACTTTGAATGTCAGAGTTCTGGCTTAAATTTAAAAATATCATCCGATCGGAATTTAACTCCGGAAATCCTTGGATCCATTCGGGGGTTTTCGTATTTGTTCTGACCCTTCTATGCCTACTCACCAATACTTCTTTACATGTGATGGGAGTGGATATCAGCGAATTTATTTCTCTTTTTTACGGGCTGATTCCTTTATTGCTGAGAGATTTAGGCGGAGTATTCGCTTCTTCTTATGCTTTTTTTGTAGGAGCAGCGATCTTATCTTTAGGTCCTGATTTTTCCGAATGGAAACATGGAAAGAATATTAGAATATATAAAATTTATCTAATTCTATCTTCTGTTTTATTTCTATTGTTTTGTGGATCTGTTTCCGAGTATCCGCAAGTTTATGGAGAATTTTTCTATTATAGACATTCTTGGATGGTCGGATTTTTATATTTTATTACGGATCATTTTTCTCCCTTCTTCTTTAAATCTGTTCTGTTTTTATTTTTAGTCGTACAAGTGGCCAGAACCGGTTTGGCTTTTTGGAAATCCAAGTCTTACATATCTCTGATTCGGTATTCTGTTTTTATAATATTATTCTATTCTTTCCATCTTTTGGGATCCGCTTGGGGAGTTTTGGTCGCTTCAGCATTTTATTCCTTCGATATCCAATTTTCTAGATCTAAAAAAGATTTGGCCTTTATTGCGATTGCGCTCTTTGGTTTTGGATTTTCTTTTTTTAATCGCGCCCAAGAAAATAGAGCCGTATCTAAAGAAGTTTTGGAACATTCTTCGAATACGAATGTGCTTATCATCTCTGCGGATAGTATCCGCCAGGACCAATTAGGATTTGTAAAAGGAGAGAAGGATAAAACTCCGAATATAGATCGACTTGCTTCCGAATCTCTTGTGTTTCGGGACCATCATTCTACGATTCCTAGAACATTTCCTTCCTGGGCGGATTTTTTAAGCGGAAAATATTCTTTTGAACATGGGATACAGGATATGTTCCCGGATAGAGAAGATCGTTCTAAGTTGGGAAATTCCGTTCCCACACTTCCGGGTATTTTAGGAAAATCTCATAGAACGTATGTGGTTTCTTCATTTGCCGGAGATATTTTTCCGAGAGCGAATTGGGGATTTCAAAATGTATATGCTCCTAATTTTAGTGCGGAAACTTTAACCCAGCAGAGAACGATTGAATCTCAGGTATTTTTTCTTCCTGTTTTGACCGGGACCTTTTTTGGAGGAGGAGAATATCTTTCTTCTATCAGATCTCTTCCTAGCCTGGGAGATGATTCTCGCATTCTTACCGATCTATTTTCAGTATTTGATAAGAAGGATCGTCCCTTTTTTGCTCTGTATTTTTCTTCGGTAACTCATTTCCCTTATAGCCCGCCTTATCCTTTTTATAAGAATACTGATCCGAGTTATTACGGACCTTCTAAATATTTCCGTTTCGTGGATCCGAGTAATTCGGAGAAGCCTGATAAAAGGGAACAGGAGCAAATCCGATCTATTTATTCAGCCTCATTAACCGCCTTTGATTTTTCCGTCGGGAAAATTTTGGAAGAACTGAAAAGAAGAGGGCTGTACGATGATACACTTATCATTTTCACCTCGGATCATGGAGAGTCCTTATTTGAAGAAGATCATAGTCATGGCCATGGAGAACATTTAAGAGGGGAAGGTGTTACCAAAATCCCTCTTATCATCAAATTCCCTAAGTCTTTCGAAAGAAAAGAAACCAGGAATTTTAAAGGGATCACTACTTCTTTAGATCTTTTTCCTACTGTTTTGTCCACTCTAGGAGTTCCAACAAACCCGGAACTTTCTTTGCATGGAAGGGACCTGACCAAACTTCCAAAGACGGATATCTGGCCGGAAGATCGTTCGGTATACTCTGAGACCGGGATTTGGTTCTCGGATCGAGGGGATCATTTTTTTCAGAAGGATAGGATCCGTTATCCGAATATTCTGGAGCTACATACAATCGATCCGAATGACGGGAATAGTGTGACTGTTTCTGATCCTTATGCAAAAGAGACCGTTCTTTTTTCCAAACATAGAATGCTCCAAACCGGGACTAAGAAGCTGATTTACATTCCAAGTCCTAACGGAGTCGTGTATACCTGTTATGATCGAATTTCTGATCCATGGAATACGAAACCTCTTCCTGCTTCTTATTGTGGGGATTTACAACGTAAGTTGGAGCTCCTACTGATCGGTTCAGGGAAATGGAAGAAGGCGGGAGATTATTTCCTCCCAAAATCAGAACTTTGATCTAACCGCTTTTTTCTTTCTTGTTCGGAAAGACTTGAAGTACAGGCCAGAATAAAAATCCTGGAAATAATATGCCCAAAAGGGAAGATCTCCGCTCCGTTCTGATCCTGGGATCCGGGCCGATCGTTATCGGCCAAGCCTGTGAATTCGACTATTCCGGCACCCAGGCCGCCAAAGCCCTTCGAGAAAAAGGAATTCGAGTTATTCTTCTCAATTCCAATCCTGCTACTATCATGACTGATCCGGATCTTGCGGATGCCACTTACGTGGAACCTCTGACTGTTTCAGTCGTCCAAAAAATTTTGGAAAAGGAAAAGCCGGATGCGATCCTACCTACTGTAGGAGGTCAAACAGCATTAAACCTTGCATTGGCCTGCCATAACGCTGGATTATTAGAAAAATATAATGTAGAACTTATCGGTGCCAAAATTGACGCGATCAAAAAGGCAGAAGATAGAGAACTATTTAAGAAAGCTATGGAGAAGATCGGGGTTAAAGTTCCTCGCTCCGGGCTCGTGACGAATCTGAAAGAAGCGGCAGAGATCAAGGCTCAAATAGGACTTCCTCTCATCGTAAGACCTGCATTCACTTTGGGTGGAACCGGTGGAGGGATCGCTTATGACGAAGAGACCTTTGACGAAGTGGTCGGAAAAGGTCTTAAGGCTTCTCCTATCAGCCAGGTATTATTAGAACAATCCGTTCTTGGTTGGAAAGAATTTGAGTTAGAGGTCATGAGGGACCTTGCGGATAACGTAGTAATCATTTGTTCTATTGAAAATATAGATCCTATGGGAGTTCATACCGGGGACTCTATCACAGTTGCTCCTCAACAGACACTTTCCGATAAGGAATACCAAAATTTAAGGGATATGTCCATCAGTATCATCCGAGAGATCGGAGTGGAAACAGGCGGATCCAATATCCAATTCGCAGTGAATCCAGAAGACGGCGATGTGATCGTGATCGAGATGAACCCTCGTGTTTCCAGATCTTCCGCACTTGCTTCTAAGGCGACTGGATTCCCTATCGCAAAGATAGCTGCGTTACTCTCCATCGGATATTCCTTGGATGAGATCAAAAACGATATTACAAGAGTTACTCCTGCTTCTTTCGAACCATCTATCGACTATGTGGTGACAAAGATCCCTAGATTTGCTTTTGAGAAGTTCCCTGGTACGGACGATACACTCGGAGTCCAGATGAAAGCCGTGGGAGAAGCCATGGCAATCGGAAGAACTTTCAAAGAAAGTTTCCAGAAGGCGATGCGCTCCCTTGAAATCGATAGATTCGGCTTCGGTTCCGACGGAAATTTCGCGGAGTTAGTCGAGTTCCATACTTTATCTGTTCCTCAAAGAAAAGAAAGAATAGATTCATTCTTACGCAGACCAAACGATAAACGGATCTTCTATGTTAAAAAAGCATTAGAAGAAGGTTATAGCGTAGAGCAGATCCATAACCTTTCCAAAATAGATCCTTGGTTCTTATACCAATTCGAAGACCTACAGAATTTAGAAAAAGAATTTGCTCAAAAAGGGAATTCAGTATTGGGGAAACTGAAAAAAGCGGGATTCTCCAATAGACAATTGGCATTTCTTGCTAAAAAAGCAGAAATAGAAAAGATACTTTCTACTTCGCAAACTCCTGATAAGAAAAAAGCAGAGATAGGTTCTATCCTCAAAAAAGAAGAAAAAAATCTGGAAGAAGTATTAGAATCTTCTAAAATAGAACCGATCTATAAGAGGATCGATACTTGTGCCGGAGAATTCGAAGCTTATACTCCTTATTTCTATTCTTCTTACGATGAAGAAGACGAAACAAATGTAACATCTAAAAAATCAGTGATCATCTTGGGCGGCGGACCGAACAGGATCGGACAAGGGATCGAGTTCGATTATTGCTGTTGCCACGCTTCCTTCGCCCTACAAGATCTGGGAGTGGAATCCATCATGGTGAATTCCAACCCTGAAACAGTCTCTACCGACTACGATACTTCCGACAGATTATACTTCGAACCTCTTACCTTAGAAGATGTAATTCAGATCTATAAGAAAGAAAAACCGGATGGAGTGATTATCCAATTCGGTGGACAAACGCCTCTCAAACTTGCAAAAGATCTGGAAAGTAGGGGAGTTCCGATTTTAGGAACAAGCCCTGATTCTATCGATAGAGCGGAAGACAGAAAACGTTTCGCAGAAGTATTAGAAAAACTGAAATTGATCTCTCCTAAAAACGGAATAGCTACTTCTATGGAAGAAGCTAGAAAGATCGCAAATAATATCACTTATCCTGTGCTTGTTCGCCCAAGTTATGTATTGGGCGGAAGGGCAATGCTTATCATCAGCGAAGAAAAAGAACTGGATAAGTATATGGAGAAGGCTGAAGAAATTTCAGAAGACAGACCATTACTCATAGATTCCTTTTTAGAAGATGCTGTAGAAGTGGATGTAGATGCACTTTGCGACGGCAAAGATGTATTTATCGCAGGGATCATGGAGCATATAGAAGAAGCGGGGATCCATTCAGGAGATTCTGCATGCGTTCTTCCTCCACAATCCTTGTCCAAAAAAGTATTGGATGATATTAGGATCGCGACAAGAGCACTTGCATTAGAATTACAAGTCAAGGGTCTGATCAATATCCAGTATGCAGTTAAGGAAGAAGTAGTTTATGTGATCGAGGTAAACCCTCGCGCTTCCAGAACGGTTCCTTTTGTATCCAAAGCTCTTGGTCATCCTATCGTAAAATATGCTACCCGTATCATGATGGGAGAGACATTAAAACAACTTCCTCTTCCAAAAGAAATGGCATTCCCGACAGTAAATGTGAAGGAAGCAGTATTACCTTTTAATAAATTTCCCGGAGTGGACACAATCCTCGGACCGGAAATGAGATCTACAGGGGAGGTGATGGGAATCGCCGATACCGCTGGGGAAGCATTCTTAAAATCTCAGTACATGGCCGGAGAAGAACTTCCTTCTCAGGGAACTGTATTCGTTTCCGTGAACGATAAGGACAAAAAGGATCTACTCAAGTATATCAAGGATCTTTCCGATTTAGGATTCATTTTGATCGCTACGGAAGGAACTCATAAGTTCTTATCCGAAAATGGAATACTTTCCTCTAAGATCAATAAGGTATACGATAATCAGTTCCCTACTGCATTGGATTATATCCGCGAAAACAAGATCCATCTTATACTGAACACTCCTCTTAGTAGAGTGACCAGAGATGATAGTTTTGCGATTCGCCAAGCAGCAATCCGTTATAAGATACCTTGTTTAACTACTGCAAGTGCAGCTAAGGCTTTGATCAAAGGGATGATAGAGATGACTGATAAAGGTTTCACCATTCGCTCTCTACAAGAGATCCATAGTTCTAAGTAAGTCTTGAATTTTTAGTTTATTCTAAGGTTCCACCTAAGTTCGAACAATCTATACCTGCGGAATTTTTGTCCCAAGGTGTAGATCCGGTAGTATAATAGATTTTTTTCAAACTATAATCGTTTATTGAACAAGTCGCAACACTACTAGTCTTTGAACAATTATCAACTGGATTTGACTTTGGAAAGTAAATAGCGCATAATCTTTCCATCGAAATATCTAAATATACCTTTAACTTTGTGCAACTGGATGACTCCGGAGTATTACAAGAGGTATAGTTTGGCAAATCTAGCCAGTTGCTAGCGGGAGCACTGCAACATCCCGGTGAATCATTCGGGAAAGGCGCAGATAGATAGAAAAACAATAATAGTACCAAACCGAAAGGAAAAAGGATCTGTAAGAAGTTTTTTCTAATCATAAAGTGGAATAAATTCCCCTTAGATTTGTTTCACAATGTTCCGCTGATTCGGTATTTCCCCAAAAGTTTCCATAAAAATATTTTAATCTAAAGATAGATGTTTCTTTTAGAAGGGAACATTCAGCGGATTTTCCAGATAGATCACAACTGACATTATGTTTGTACTGCCCTCCTCGAAAATTGCAGATACTTAAATGGGTCGATTCATTTGTTGCATTTTCGAATTGAATACAATCATTTTGTAAAACGCAAGAGCCGGAAAATTGCGGAGTTTGAGTAAGAAGTAGATAAAGAATTGCTTTTGCGGCCGGGTCCACTACATTTCCTACACAAGGCGCGGGGCATTCACAACCGGTTGCAAAGAATAGTAGAAATAAAAACATTATTGTTTTAGGATATAACTTTTTTCGATTTATCATATATATTGAAGATGCATATTTAACGTTAGTTGTTCATTATCAGGGACAAGCGATTTTTATCACTATCTTTTATTTTCATGGATCTGTAATGGGTTTCCAAGTTTTGTTTATACAAACGGGATATAAACCTCAGTGATCCTTTACTCTTTTTCTCATTTTGCTAGTTTATGATATGGATTGATTTTTTGTCAATAATGAGACTCAAAATCAATTTGACAATTTTCTCACAAAAAAGAACCTTCGAGGAAAGAGGACAAAATGGAAGAATATTGCCGCCCGATCCGGATTTCTGAGAGAAACTACTTTATAGTGGATCTATGTGCCAATTGTGGACATGTGCATCTGCACTTTGAAAATGGCTCCCTTAAAATGGACCTTCATAAGTTGGAAGACCTACATAAAACCGTCCAGGATGCCCATGCATGGATCTTGGAAGAGCTTGCAGGTTATAATTGAGCAGTAGTTAACGCCTTAATGCAATCATTGAAAATTTGCGGATTTTCAATGTGACATAACCCAATAAAGGAAGAAGATAATCTTATAATTATATCAAGGAATCCGTAGATCTTTCGATCCTTATACTGCAAGGGGCGAACTATGCAGATCAGAACGGAAGGACCAGGCAGAGAAGAAGGATATTCGGTATCAGCGGAACCAAAGGTATCTAACGTTTCTGAAAAAACTTCCGCTCCTTCCGTGAGCTTTATGGATCTGATGAAGTCCATTCAACTCCGCTCCCAAAAAGTTTTGGAAGAAGGGCAGAAGTCGGAGATCAAAGAAGAAAGAACTTCCGAATTAGAAGAGTCCAAAGAGCCTGAATTATTTGTAAGATCCGAAGAGGAAGAAGTAGAAGAAACCGATTCCGAAGAAGAGAATGAAAAATTAGTTCGTCTTTCCGAGAAGAAGATCCAAAAGGCGGAATTAGGAGAAACTGATTCTGAGATAGGAGAAGAGATTGATGCAGAATTCGAATCAGAAGAATTAGATTCTCCTTTTATCACTCAGATGAGCATATTCTTGGCGGGACTCGAGTCTAAAAAAGAAAAGGATATCGCGAGCGCTGCAAATCAAGAAGAGTCAGTATCGCCCAAAAAAATCCAGAAACATTCCAAAGAAGAATCTACTAAGGCTGAACAAAAAGAAGAAGCAGGAAATGTTTCTGCTCTAAAATTAAATCAGCCGGAAGAAAAACGTTCTACTAAAGAAGCCAAAAAAACTCCAGAGAAAGAAAGTCTGGACGAAGGTTTAAAAAGTTTGGAAGAAGCGCGTAAATTTTCCAAACCTGCAAACGAAGAAAAGATCCTAACCGTATTAAAAGATTCTCATAAAGAAAATTTTATTCCTGAATCGGATAATTGGAAAATCACTAGAGAGAAAAAACAAGAAACTCTTTCTATGGTTTCCAAAAACCAAGCGGCGAAAGCGGCTCAAGTAGAGGAAACTTCTAAATCGGATACTTCCGGTAAAGGTTCTGGGAATCAGGATTTCTCCCAAAGAAACGGGAGCGAGACCACATTTACCCTTTTAAAAGCCGGCCTTGGGGTAGTGGAGAAGAACCAAGAAGTCTCAGGACAAAATTCTAAAACTTCCAAAACTAATTCGGGTTCCGCTCTGGATCGTTCTCAAATGAAGGAAAACTTCCAGAGATTGGTTCAATCAGCAAAATTGAATATAGTCGAGAATGGCAGATCGGAAGCTACTCTTAGATTGAATCCTAGAGAGTTAGGAAGAGTTTCCTTACGTATCACTGTAGAGGACGATAAGGTCCAAGGTAAAATTTTAGTAGAGTCCGATCAGGTGAGAAAATTATTTGCAGGTGATCTGGAACAACTTCGCAAAGATTTTAAAGAGCAAGGACTAGATCTTCAGTCCTTAATAGTGGAGTCAGAGGATTCATTACGTATGAGTTGGGATGGACAAGATTCTTCCCGATTCTTTGACCAAGAAGGTTTTGGATTTGATGCTTCCGGTTTTTCGAATTCTTCCGATTTGGAAGAAGTTCCAGAAATGGACTCTATAGAAAATTCAGAATTCGCCGAAAAGAATACTGATAAACGCTTAAACATCTTGGTTTAAGGAGAGGATCATGCCTGAAGCAAACGCGGTTTCTAATGAAGCTACACGTAGCCGTTATCTCGAAGGAGACAGAAGTTACGATTTAAGGAAGCATTTTGATAAATTGGAGAAAGAAGAAAAAAGCGGTCTCCAAGGTATCGAGGTCCGTTCCACTGCGAAAGCATTAGGAAAAGATGATTTTCTAAAACTGTTGATCACTCAACTTTCTTCCCAAGACCCTACCAATCCTGTTAAAGACCAAGACTTTATCGCGCAGATGGCTCAGTTCTCTTCCTTAGAGCAGATGAATAATATCTCCCAAGGGATCGGTAAGATGACCAATCGCCAAAGTTTCTCTCTTGTAGGAAAAATTGTTTCCGGTCCTGATTTTGTGACCGGAGAGAATGTAGTAGGAACTGCAGGAGCATTATTCTTCGACGGAGAAGGTAAATCTTTCGTAAGAGTGAACGGTAGAACTGTAGAAATCGATGCAATCACTTTGATTACTGATCCTGCAATACTCAATCAGGAAGAGGGGAAAGCTGGAGCACCAGCTCCGAAAACTGCAGGACCTACCGGAGCAGGATCTTCTCTTAATGCGCCTGTAGGAGCTCCTACATCGCAATCTTTACAGTCCCAGCAAACACAACAATTTCCAGAAACATTACAAAACCAGAATGATTCCGGTTTTGAAGAAACAAGTTCCGGAGCTCCAGGCTGGAGTTTTCCCGGAAAACCGAACGATAGCAATTATTAATTAAATAGAAAATTTCGAGGTATAAGCGCCATGATGAGATCCCTTTATTCAGGAGTTTCCGGTTTAAAAAACCACCAAGTGCGGATGGACGTAATCGGTAACAATATTTCCAACGTGAACACCCACGGTTTTAAAACGGAACGTGTTACTTTCCAGGATATGATCTCCCAAGAGTTAAGAGGAGCTTCTGAGCCTAAGGAAAACATCGGAGGGGTCAACCCTCAACAGGTCGGTCTTGGATCATTGATCGCTGCGATCGATAAGATTATGACCCAAGGTTCTTTGCAAACTACTGGCAAGAACACTGACGTTGCGATTTCTGGAGAAGGTTTCTTTATCGTTAAAGATGGAGACAAACAATTCTATACCAGAGCCGGTGCGTTTAACTTAGATAAGAATGGCTATTATGTAAACCCTGCAAACGGGTTGAAGGTGCAAGGTTGGAATTCCCGCCTCGATGAAAAAGGGAATAAGTATATCAACTCTTCTGCATCTATCGAAGACATCGTAATTCCGGTATATTCTAAAGAACCTGCAAGAGCTACTTCCAAAGTGGATTTCAGATCCAACTTGAATTCTTCCGTGCAAGCAGTTCCGCCTGATGCTACTCCTGAAGAGATCACTGCAATGATCAATGATCCGGATCCTAAGGCGAGAAGAGGGCATGTCACTACTATCAAGGTTTTTGATGACCAAGGTGCTGAGAGAGAATTCAAAATGGAATTCTATAAAGTGCGCGAGAATACTTGGAAAGCAAGAACATCCTTAACTGATTCTACTCAACTTTCAGTGGATGTTGCGGCAACAGGTGGACAAAACACTCAAATGCCTGGACTTACCGAGCTTGAGTTCGGATTCACTCCTGACGGAAAGATTGTTTATGTTTCCGATGGAACAGATGTGATGAACACGGGGAAATTGAGCGCGAAAGTTTCTTTCAAACTTCCTGGTAATCCGCAAGTTCAAAGTTTTGATCTTTCTTTAGGCGAGACTGGAATGGTAGACGGGATCACCCAATTTTCTTCCGACTTTACTACTAAAGCAGTGAAACAAGACGGATATACTATGGGATATCTGGAGTCTTTCTCCATTGATAATTCCGGAACTGTTACAGGTGTTTATTCCAACGGTATTAAACAACCTTTAGCAAGAATTGCGACTGCAGTCTTTAATAACCCGGCTGGTTTGGATAAGGCTGGAGATACAATGTTTGCATTCTCCAATAACTCGGGTGAACCTTTGATCGGAGAAGCCGGTATTGCAGGTAGAGGAAAGATCAACGCGGGTCTATTAGAAATGTCGAATGTGGATCTTTCTGATCAGTTTACTGATATGATCGTTACTCAAAGAGGTTTCCAAGCGAACTCCAGAACGATCACTACCACGGACCAAATGTTACAGGAAGTCCTGGGTCTGAAACGTTAATCGTTAACTTAGATCTCCTATTCATTTTGTTTGCGCCCGTGGGAATTTTTCCTTCGGGCGTTTTTCTTTCATAAACCTCATAAAAGTATATTTCCGATTGCAGTATCTATTTCTTCTACTTAGCTTGTTTTTTTAGATTATACCTGAGACTAACGCAGTGAGAGAAAAAAAGAAAAAAGTCGGAACAAAAAACAAACAGGATGGGAAGAACAGTCGTTTCGGATCTGTATTTTCATCCAACCAGGAATTATTCCGGGATTGGGATCCGGAAGAAGCCTCCTCTTTTGCAGGACTTTTCGAATATAAATCTGTAAACTCTGGCACAGTCCTCATTGCTTCCGAAAAATCTTCCTCCTGGTTCTATTTCCTTTTAGAAGGAAAATGTGAAGAATTTACTAAGGCTTCTTCCGGAGAAGAATTAATGATCCGAAGCCTCGGGCCCGGATCTCATTTTGGAGAGGCAGGATTCTTTCATTGGAAAGAAGGAAAGTTCGGAGTAAGAACGGAAACGGACTCTAAACTTTTAAGGATCAGTGCTAAAAGTTGGCATAAATGGGAAATTGAACATCCGGAAACTTCTAAACGTTGGAAGGAAAGATTAGAGACTAAAAGATTTTTCAGGATGGCGTCTTATGAACCTAGTCATAAGGAACTTTTAGGATTTATATCTAATCTTGAATTACTATTTCATATAGATCGTAAAAAAATAGGAGAATTGACTCCTTACCTGAGATGGTTATATGTTCCAGGTGGAGAAAGGCTTATGCTCCAAGGAGAACCTGGAAATTCACTTTTTGTAATATTATCCGGAAGATTTAGATACAGCGTTTCCGACGAACAAGGAAATATTACGGGAGAAGGAGAATTTGCAAAGGGAGATATCATTGGTGAGATGTCTTTACTCACAGGAGAGCCTCGTTCCGCTTCCGTATATGCAGTTCGTTCTTCTCAGGTAATCCAGATCTCCAGGAATGGATTTAGAAAATTTATCTCTGAATCTCCGGAAGCCTTATTTCATGTGACCGAAACAATCGCCAGAAGATTGGGGCAGAAAAATAGAGAGTCTTCCCGTTTTGGTAGAAAAGTTCATACGATCGCATTAGTTCCGGTCACGGAAGGTTTTCCACTCAGAAGTTTTTCAAACGAACTTTCCAAATCTTTAAAATCATTCGGTTCCGCATTTCCGGTAAACGAGGAAAAACTTTCTAAGTTTTTAAAAGATAAAAAAATCTATCAAAAAAATGGAATACGATTCGGGATCCCGGATATTCTCTCTTGGTTTGGCGGTTTAGAAAAGGAATATGATAACGTAGTATTCGAAGTAGGACCTTCTGGAGATCCTCTTTGGACGGAAGCGAGCCTTAGGCAAGCGGACCGTATACTTCTTCTTGCCGAAACCGGGAGACCAATATTAAAAAATTCTTATTCTTGGAATTTGATCCAAGGAGAAAGTCTGGGTGAAACCACGAAAGAATCCGTAATCTATTTGCAGTATTCTTATAATCGTTGGGAAGAATTAGAAAATACTCTACATGAATTGCCGGGCCAAAAGCTTATCTTGAGAAAGAATAGAGCCGGAGAATTCGATCGGATCGCAAGAAGATTAGAAAGTAGATCCGTAGGAATTGCCCTATCGGGTGGAGGTGCAAAAGGTTTTGCACATTTAGGATTACTCAGATCCTTAACAGAGGCAGGTATACCGATCGATCTGATCGGAGGAACTAGTTCGGGATCCATTATGGCCGGATTATTTGCGATGGGTTATGGATTCGACGAATCTCTTAGGTTGATCAAAGAAGTTTGGATAGAAGCAAAACTTACAAGAGATTATACACTCCCGTTCGTTTCCATTTTAAGAGGTGCTAGATACTCCAGGGCTATCAAAGAATTTTTCGGGGATAGAAAAATAGAAACCCTATTGATCCCTTTTTTAGCTGTGGCATGTGATCTTACAAATTCAAAACCGAAAGTATTCGAAGATGGAGAAGTTTGGAAGGCGATTAGAGCGAGCACATCTATACCGGGGATCTTTCCTCCATTCTATACTGACGGCGCTTTGTTTGTGGACGGCGGACTTTGGGATAATCTTCCTGGTTCTCTAGTGAGAAGAAAAGGTGCAGATGTATTGATCTCCGTAGATTTAGGAGCGGGCTCTCAACCGAATAAGGACCAAACGTACGGATTACTCGTCGACTCAAGATTTCCGGGAGAAGGACCTTCTGCCTTAAAACTTTTGGGAAATCAGTTCATGAAAAAGGAAGATAAATATTCCTTCCCTCATATAGGTGAGTTGTTCATGAGATCTATGTTATTATCCAGTCGAAATAATCTTCTTAAAACAAAAGAAAATTCTGATATATTCGTCGAATTACCGGTGAGAGATTTTTCTACGTTCGATTGGGACGAATACAAAAGATTATATGAAATAGGTTATGAGCATTCTCAAAAATCCGTAAAGGATTGGGCAAAGATCATTAAGGATAAAGTATATTCGGAAAGGAAGAATAATTAGGCCAAACGGCCGTTTTTCGAAGATTACGTAAGGCTAAAACTTAAAAAAACTCCTTTTCACGATTTTAAAAGATGCTTAGGATGGGATAATCAGGATGGAATCCAAGTTTAAGCAATATATTGTAACGGATTCCGCGACTCTTGCCGGAAGGCTTTCGATCCTCCGCACCAAGATGACGGCTGATCTGATCAATCTAAAAGACTTTTTTGAGTCCGTAGAGATTAGAGACACTCCTCAATTCGTAGACATTTTATTTTATATCTCCGACAAAACATTAGAATCGGAACATAGTAAGATTAGGGAACAGCTAAAGAATAATCCTCTGATCTTGGCAAGGTTCATTCTGAATGCCGACCTTGGTTATGAAGGTTATAAAAATACCGAAATCGAAGATGATCTGATTTTTGGAATATTACCTGAGATCACTTCCGACCTTCATCTTTCTAAAACATTCGCAAACGGATTTTTACATCTGCATATGATCACTGATCAGTTTGATCTATTACATAAGATCAATACTGCAAAATATGAGATCAACCGATTGACTAGGATCGGTATTAGCCTCGCTAACGAAAAAGATTTTGATAAACTTCTAAGAGAGATCTTGTATAGCGCAAGAGAGATCTGTAACGCTGATTCAGGTTCCTTGTATCTAGTAGAACAAGACGATATCGGATTTGTTCGGAACCTACGTTTCAAAATTTCCGCATTGAGCATAGATACGGAGGAGTTTATTCTTCCTATCAATAAATCCAGTATTGCAGGTTATGTTGCGGAGACCGGTAAAGTTTTAAATATCCAGGATGTATACGATCTGCCGGAGGATGCTGAATTCTCCTTCAATAATAATTTTGATATATTATCGAATTATCATACAAAATCCATGCTGGTTGTTCCTATGAAAGGCCATAGGGGAGACGTAGTCGGAGTACTTCAGCTCATCAATCGTAAGAGGAATTTTAATCAAAAATTGACTGTGGACCAAATGAAAGGAGATGAGATCCAACCTTTCGATGATTATTCCACGCAATTGGTGCTTGGAGTTGCAGGACAAGCTGCAGTCGCCATTCAAAACAATTATTTACTTAGAGAGATCGAAACATTATTCGAAGGATTTGTAACTGCATCCGTAAATGCGATCGAAGCAAGGGATCCAACCACGAGTGGTCACTCCTTCAGAGTGGCCGTATTGACAGTGGGACTTGCGGAAACATTAGATCGTGTGGACTTCGGAAAATATAAGGAAACAAAATTTTCCAAGGAACAACTCAAAGAGATCAGATACGCTTCTTTACTTCATGATTTCGGAAAAGTAGGAGTCAGAGAAAAAGTTTTGGTTAAGGCCAAAAAATTGGAAGATCTGGAGATCGGTCTAATTGATTGGAGATTCCGCTATTTAAAGAAAGATTTCGAATCTAAATTGAATTTAAGAAAAGTGGAATATTTAAAAAAACATGGACCTACCGGATATTCCGATTTCGAAAAAGCGATAGAGTTTGAATTTAACGAAGAATGTAAAAGACTCACTTCTATGTTCCAGATCATCAGCCAAAGTAATGAACCTTCTATATTAGAAGAGGCTAATTCTCAGTTCTTGGAAGAAATCGCTAAGATGCAATACATTACAACCGAAGGAGAAAATGTAGAACTTATTTCTCCTTACGAGTTCGGATTTTTAACCATCAAAAAAGGTTCTTTGGATTTTGACGAAAGAAAAGAGATAGAATCCCATGTGGAGCATACATTCCAATTTTTGAGTAAGATCCCTTGGACAAATGATCTAAAAATGGTGCCGACAATCGCGCATGCTCACCATGAAAAATTAAATGGAACAGGATATCCAAGAGGACTTTCCGGAGAAGATATCCCGATCCAATCCAGGATCATGACAATCTCGGATATATTCGATGCATTAACGGATCAGGATAGACCTTATAAAAAAGCAGTTCCGGTAGATAGAGCATTGGACATTTTAGAAATGGAAGCCAAGGAAAATCATTTGGACGGAGATCTATTAAAAGTATTCGTAGAGTCCAAGGTCTGGGAAAAATTAAACCACCAAGGACATATTAAATAAATCTAAGGTTCTTCTCTGGCCCAATCGGAGACTAATCTTAAAAAATGTTCTCCTCTTTCCTCAAAATTTTTATATAGATCAAAGCTCGCGCAAGCAGGCGAGAATACCACTGATGAAACTCTCGCTCGACCTGAACGTACTGCGGTTTTGATCTGAGAAAAACCTTCTTCCAAATTTTCCGCTAAAATTAAATGAGAACCTAAGATAGGGGAGATCACCGGTGCCCAGGTTTCTCTAGCTTCTCCTATTAATAAGACCCAGCCGATACCTGAGGCTAAAAATTCTTTTAGAGGTTCTAACGGTTCTACTTTTGGTCTTCCGCCTAAAATTAAGAAGGTTCCTTTTTTGTCCTTCCAGGTGCCTAAACCTGCAAGCATACTATGAAGGTTCGTAGATTTGGAATCATTGATAAAAGAAATGCCTGCTGCCTTACCAGCATGTTGAAATCGATGAGGAAGACCTTTAAAAGTTCCGATTAAACTCTGGATATGTTCCGGTTTTGCACCGATTGCTTCAGAGGCTAGGATAGAAGCAGCCAGGTTATCCAAATTATGGCCTCCAGGAAGAGGAAACCCATTCGTATCATAAACCGCATTGGCGGTTTTAATCGTTTTCTCTTCTTCCGAAATGAGTGCATCATTTCCTGACTCTCTTCCGAAGACTAAAATTTTGCAGGACCATCCCAGTTTTTGGATCCTTTCCTTAAAAAGTTTGGAACTGGTCACAAGAGTATGACGAGGGTTAGAAGAATCCACAATCCGAGTTTTGGCGGCAAAATAATTATCTAAATTTTTATGCCTTTCTAAATGATCGGAGGCAAGATTTAATATTACAGATACGTTAAGTTCTAAAGGACCGGAATCTTCCAACTGATAACTGGAAAGTTCCAACACGGAAAGTGGAACCGGTTTTAGGCAAAAATCACTGAAAGCCAAACCGATATTTCCTCCAGCAGTCGCTCCAGGAAAATCAGCGGAAACTAAATGAGTAGTGAGAGAAGTGGTGGTGGATTTTCCATCCGTGCCTGTGACTCCGATCAATTTTCCGGAATAGAAGGCTCTCGCTAATTCTACTTCGGAAACTACTGGGATTGCGAGAGAATTTGCTTGGGAAATTACGGAATGAGAAGGAGAAATTCCCGGACTTTTTACGATGAGTGCGATTGGAAGAAGGTCCGCTAAAATTACATCTTCGCCTACGAACGTTACATTCAAATCTGGCAAGGCTTCCGAATTACAAAGAACAGCATTCGCCTGTCTCTCTTTCAAGAGTCGGAGAGCCGCCATGCCGGAAACTCCCCCGCCGAGAACCAGGACTCTTTGGCCTAATAAGGAGGTAGGAAAATTCTTCATCTTGGGGAACTTGGTTGACAGGCTATTTTTTGCATCGAGAATTGTCTCTAAATTATCGCTAGGGTAGGTTCCTTTGCTCGATCATAAGGTACAGGACGGAGTTCTAATAGTTTACCTCAAGGGACGTTTGGACGTTTCTATCGCAAACGAGGTGGAAGAAAATCTGAACGATCTAATCGATAACCAAGGACATACCAGGGTTATTTTGAACATGCAAGACGTAGACTATATGTCTTCATCCGGATTCAGGGCTTGCATTTCTACACTCAGAAAATTGAACGCAAAAGAAGGCGGTCTTAAAATCTGCGGGATCAAACCGGCGGTTAAAAGAATTTTCGATGTGATCGAACTTACCTCTCTATTTGATATCCGCGAAACTGAGGACGAAGCGCTTCGAACCTTTCGTGCATAACCGATGATGGCGTTACATCGGGTTCTCCAAGAAATCGTAGAAGAAAAGAAAAGGGAAATCGAAACCATTCCCGAATATAAACCTGCTCCATATTCCGGAGTAGGTTTGTGGCAATCACTTCGTTCCCGCAAATTTTCAATCATCGCAGAATGTAAAAAAATGAGTCCTTCTGCCGGGATCATCCGGCAAGAATTCAATGCAGTCTCCATTGCCAAAACTTATTCAGAGTGCGGCGCCACTGCGATTTCGGTTCTTACTGATAAAAAATTTTTCGGTGGATCTCTCGAAGATCTCAAAAACGTTTCTTCTCAGGTCAATATACCTATATTAAGAAAAGATTTTATAATAGATACAAAACAAGTGGCAGAAGCTAGAGAATTCGGAGCTGCAGCAATTCTACTCATCGTCCGCATTCTCACGCCTGAAAAACTTTCAGAACTGATCAAAGAAGCCAAAAAATATAATATGGATGTTCTTACCGAGATCCATACGGAAGAAGAAGCTCTCATTGCTGCCAAGGCGGGTGCAAACATCGTAGGTATCAATACTCGTGACCTGGATGATTTTAGCATTCATCAGGATCTGGTTCCTAAGGTGGCTTCTAAACTTTCTCCTAATATAGTGAAAGTTGGAGAATCCGGGGTCAAGAGCAAGGCAGATTTGGATGAGTTCCGTTCCCATGTGGATGCCGCACTTATCGGTACCTACTTTATGGAAAAATCGGATATCCGCAAGGCTTGGCTGGAGCTTTTTTAATCCTTCTACAGTTTCGCGTTCTCATATTTTAAAAAAACGCATTCTAACTTTTTCCAAAACGTACGTTTGGATACGTGACCTTCTTCTTTTCAGATTGGAAAAAAGATATTGCCTACCGAATTGTGTGGAATGTAGAATGCCCTTTCGTCTTTTTTAAGGCCAGTTGGGAGGTTTTTTCATGGCGTTTGAAGAATCAGGGGAAGGTTCGAGCATATTCGGATCGATCGGTGACTCGTTCAAAGGAATGTTGGCTGGGGTAGTATTATTCCCTCTTTCCTTATATTTGATATTTCAAGTGGAAACTTGCGAACAGGCGAGTGCGGCTCTTAAAGGTGCGTTACCTGCGTCCCAAGCAAAGGCTGGGGTTGCGTCTTACGTAACGGGTAAATTAAGTGCCGATCAATTAGGCGGTGAATTCGTAAAACCTGGAAAATATATTTCCTATTCTCAATCTTCCGAAGTATATGCTTGGGAAGAAACGAGCAAAGAAGATTCTAAAACCAAAAAAACGGTCTACGATTGTGAATTGGATTGGATCTCTTCTCCTAAAAATCCTAAAAATTTCAAAGATCCAGCATGTAAGTCTAAACCTTTCTATAAGGCGACTGTGGATGATAAAAGTTCCGTAGCTTCCGACGCGAAAGTAAAGGCTGAAGACGGCAAAACTTTCAGCGTGAATTTGAGTAAAGTGGATCTAACTTCTGCTGTTCCGTCTGTGAGTCCCGGATCGGGAGACTTAACAAAAGGGATCGCTGAAGGGGATTATATCTATTTAACTCAAAAATGCGCGAGCGATCAAACGGAAGGTTGTGAGAGGATCAGTGTATCTTTAGTTCCGGTTCCGGAAGAAAGTATGACTTTCGTGGGATCGGTGAGTGGAAGTTCTATAAGTGAATTCACTAGCGCAGAAGGTAATAAATTTTTAAACGCTTCTGTGGGTGATTACCAAACCACTATGAAGGATATCCAAAGTGATGATAATACAACAAAATGGCTGATGAGGTTGGGTTGTTTTATCGCAATGTGGGTAAGTTTCAATCTTCTCGCAGGACCGTTACTTTCTCTTTTAAGTTTTGTTCCTTTTGTGGGAGAATTGGGAAAAGCGGCACTTTCGATCGTATTTGGAGTCGTAGCATTTGTGATTACTGCAGTTACCATTCTTCTTGTGAAGTTCTGGTATATCTGGCTGATATTGGGGCTTGCAGCAATCGGATACGCTATCTATAAAAGAAAAGCGGCGACTGCTTAATTTCTAGATTCAAAATGTAATAAAAAAGGCCGGGAATTTCTCGGCCTTTTTTATTTTTCCCCGCCTTTTTAATTGTCCAAAGTCAATAAAAACTTTCCAAAAAGTAAACGTGCGTTTATTCGAAACCTAGATTAAATCATGCTTTAGAACATGATTTTAAGTGGAATTCTGAGAAAATAAGAGACGTATAAGACAGTTAAAAATAACGTACGTTATCCCAAAAATCATCAATTATAGTGAAAAAAGTCCTTGTCTATACCGTTATAGTATGTACCAGTATAGCGATCGATACACGATTCGAACAATTGATATAAAAAAAGATTGAAGGTTTTTTGGAACCACGGTATAAATAGAGGCCGTTCTGGTTCTAAAAAATAACAATTGTTCAAAAAAGCGAACATGGACCCAGAGAGGTTTAAGGGATGAAGATGCTGCCAATAGGAGAGCTTACCGGGGGGAAATTTCGACTCCTGGATTTTAAGGAAAATATAATTTTCATTTCTCTTATATTATCATTATCCGGAGCCTGCTCTCACGCTGGAACGGATAAAAACGGAATTTCTCAATTCTCAGATAATACCGACGATTACAAAGGTGTTTCTTTATTCAGTTTTTTGAATCCTTATCCTGTAGTGAAGAGCTTTTTCACCAATTTGGACCCAGTCGGCTTTAATGAAGCCTTGGGCGATGCACTCTCACAAGCACCAAGAACTGATAATTTAGGCACAATCCGCGCTTTAGAATCCGCTATGTTGCAGAGTAGAACTAGTGTGCAAACGCTTTCTTTGGGCCTTGCAGACATGATTGAAAAGATGCAAACTTCGAATCCTGCTGCATATTCTTCTATCCAGCCGGTTTTTGAAAAAATCCGTCATTATAATAAACCCGTGGTTCGCAATTTGATGCCTCTTGGCGCGAATCAACTTTTGATCGAGTATAATACGAAAACTGCGAATCAAGTCGCTACATCTATCCATGATACTGCGGACATTTTGACCGATCCGGATTCGATAGACACTCTTCATGATATAGAAGATTTTCTTTATAAAGGATTACGTAAAAATACTACATTCCGTACCGGAGTTGAAAATCTATTAGGTGGATTTTTTGCTCCTTCTCTTCTAACTGATCGTTCCTTAAAAGAAGGATTTATCTCTTTAATTTATGATTTCGGCGAGATGATGTATAAAGCTGCGGGTTTCGCGGATCAAATGACTCCTCAGACATCATTTAAGAATTTTATAATAAACGCTGAGAACTTTTTCACTATAAATACTACTTCTCCTGCAGAGACGACCGCTAACGAATATTCTACGAATGCAGCTTATAATAACCCGGGAGGCACATTAAAGCCTGCTGAATTGAGAACGATGTTACAGGATTTGTTTGTAACAATCAAAGGTTTAATTTTTGCTCAGGGAGATGTAACTGTAAACGTTCTGAAAGAGACTGCAAAGAATGCATATTTATTGGATTTTATGCGGAATTCTTCCGGATCGAGCCAAACTTTTAAGGATCTTTTACAATTAGATGGGGATGGAAAAAATCGCCAAACAGATGTGGATAGCCGTCCTCTTTCTTCTTTAGAAACTCTATTTATTGTTTTAACACTTGCGGATAATTACGGTTACAGATGGGATCCGACCCAGTTAACTCATAATGCTTTAACGACTTCAGCTCCATACACAACAGGCGGGGAGCTGACCTTAGGTGATGCGATGTTTAGCATGGGTTCCATCATTGGGACAGACATCACCAATCCATTCAATTTTAAGAATATTACTGAATTGAGCCGCACTAGCTCAAAGGTCTTTAGAGACGGCTCGGTTTACAAAATAGGTTTGAATACGAGAGTTCTTTCCATTTTAGAAGCAGTTTCTCGCGGGGAAACACAACAAATTACGGATTCTGCGTCAGAGGCAACATTCGATAAGTTGTACAATAAGACCGTTCCTTGGATGTTGGATTGGATCGTTAAGGTTACTTTAGAAGGTTATGGTCCTTATTATAGCCAAACTGACGGTGGAGGGCAACCGATCGCTCCTAATGGGAATCCTTTACAATACCAACCTAGTTGGAATACCTCTAAATACTATACACAAATCGATCCTGGAACTGGCGGAGAAAGACGTATTTATCTAGGCGGGGTGGATCAAACTGCTGCTTCAGCCGTATTGACCAACAAAGGATTCTATTCGATCACTGAAACAGCTCCCGCTCCAATTTTAGTAGCAAGTGCAGAAGAAGCATTTTATAAAAATCTACAATGGTTACTCTACGAAAAAAGATTCGTAGCGGTTCTTCCGGTAAGAGCTAAATTAGCTGCGACCGTTACTTACCAAGAAGCTTTATTCATTACCGCGATCGGTAACGGGATAATGGGGATGATGAATCTTAGTCCGAATTGTGGTCCGTTAAAAGATGATTGTACAAACTTCAACGGGATTTGGCAGAAAAAAGGAACTCCACTTAAGTCCTTTGATTCAAGCACTCAAGCTGGACCTTGGGTTGTTCAAGATACAAATATCCAAGATATATCCAATGAACCTGGCGATTCTGTTTTCTTAGTAGAAGGCTGGGGATACGGTTTGGCAGGTAACGAAGGTTTCCAAGTTACCGCAGTTTATTCCGCATTATTCCCTCTCTTGGTCCCTGATCCAGCTACAATCTATGGAATGATACCACCTGTAATATCTCAAAATGCAGGTGTGATCAAACAACTTGGTTTTTTGGGAACTACCGACACTCCTCCTTCTCAAGTAAACACAAACTGGAATAAAAGAAATCGTCTGACTCCGTTCATTGTGGCTTTGGCAAAAGCGCTGGGAGATGACGCAAAAATTGCAGCAAATAGAGCTGCTGGAAAGAACCCGTACAAATTATTTACAGGTCTTGCAGAGATTTTCTCTCGTCCTTATGTTTATTTTGGTCCAGACCAAACCTATGGACCTAACGGAGTTTATGATTCAAATGTAAGCCCGATCCAAGGCACAGGAGTTCCTGCTAATGGACCTTCTTTCATTCAAATCAGAACTGTAGGGATTAATACTGGCATACGAAATCCGAAAGCCACTCCTGTAGAATACAAAGCTTCTAAAAATTATAGAACTTTATTAAGCGTCTTGATAGAAGGAACTTCCACTCCGACAAGCACTGATCGTAACCGGATGACAGACGGTCCATTGGATCTATTAAGTAAAACTGATATTCTTTCCGGGCTGATCAAGTTCACTACAAATCTTGGGGACCCTGCGAAAACGGATGCTAGAAATAAAGTGATGGATGGTCTTTCCGGCATCCTAGGCCAGACAAAACTTTGGTCAGATTGTGGTGGAGAGGCCAGTTTCCAGACCAATTGTCCGAACCAATTCGCAATCGATGAAGGAATTGATTGGTTAGTGTTCCGTATCGCCGACAAATACGATGATCGGCCTAGAAACGATCTATATGCGCCTACCTGGGTAAAAGTAGATGATCTGGTCAGAAGAATCCGTGACTACGTTTCCAGGTCTTCCGGTTGGTCTTTGGTGAAATCTTTGGATTTCTTATTGGATCTCTTGTTGGATATCCAACTCACTGCTGGTGAGATTACAAATACCTTGGATCTTATTTCTTCTCTCTTCTATGTGGGAGATGATACTGATCCGAGTAATACTGCTCTGGACACAAGAACATATACTCTTTCCGATATTTTGACCACAAGTCTTCCTCCTGTTTTGGATTCTATGGCTCCTTACGGAAGGAACTTATACGCGACAGGTTACCAATTGGGTAAACCGGGCAGCTTCTTCAGTTTCTTGGAGAAAAATGCGAACATGTCTTCTCAATACACCGTAGAAGAACTATTCGAAAATACCAAAGTACTTCTAAGATCCGATATGATCCAAACTTCCCTTATGGATAACAGGGCGTTCCTGTATTCTGCAGGAACATTGATTGGATTGTTCGGGGATATTTATGAAAGAGGTCGTCGTTTCTCCGGATCCGATGCTTTCTTCTATGATAATTGGAATGAAGGTCAGCCCACGTCGACGTACTGGGACGATATGAATGCGATATTCTCACTAAGATGAAAAATAGATATATAACTGGACTACCGACACAAATGAAGACGCAGACACTCAAGGGATTTTTACTTATCGGTTTCGCTTTAATCTTAGTATCCATTGGATGCGGTGGAGAAAAACAAACGAGTCTTTCCGACTCTATCTTTGCAAGTCTAGGTATTGCTACCGATTCCGGAGGAAGCCTTCCTACTAGTGCGTCTTTAACTCCTTATAAGGATACGGATGAACCAGCTGCTCTTCCTGTGGATTTCGGAACTACAGGACCCCAAGCATTATTGAACTTGTCTTCTACTGACCAAGTGGACCGTTATAAAAGTTTAGAAATCGTTTTCTCTGAGCCTATGTTACAGTCTAGTGTGGCCGGCGATTTTATTCTGAAAGAAAAATCAGGGACCCTATTACCTGGTCCTGCTGTTGAGAAGGGTGGATCTTTTTATTGGAAATCTGGTGGAAGATTGATTTTCGATCCTTATAAAGAATTGAAACCTAATACTAAATACCAACTTACTTTGACTAACGCTTCTAAAGGTTTAGAAGGCGGAGATCTTCAACCTTACACGATAGAATTCACTACCGAGCCAGATTATTTGATCGGCGCTACGTTAAACGGAACAGCAGTTGGTCCTGCAAACTCTTCTAAGGATTTAACTTATACGGATGCTGCTCCTGGTACGATCGCTATGAATTTGAACGCGAGTTTTACTTCTTCGATCAGTGGTGCGAATTCTATCCAGACGATTAAACTGAAACATTTAAGTTCTACTGCAGAGCATGTGATCTGTGCGGCCCCTCCTTGCGATATGACCGCTCCTCTTGCTTCTTCTTTGAATTTAAATACTTTCTCAGGAGCTAAAGCAGGACTAAAACCTTTCCAAGGTGGGAACGCTTATATCTTTGAGGTAACTACTACAAATGGTAAAGTGTTTCGTAGATCATTCGGATTCAATTATGGAAAAGTAAATACTAGTCCATATGCTTTGATCACAAATGGTGCAGCAACGATCGTTGACGAGACTCAGGCATTAAAACTGTTCGGCCAAATTTTAGAAAGATTTGCTAAAAACGATTATAAGATCGTTAATAAATCTTTTTCAGATTTTTCGAATAATCCTAAGAGTACTGCAAAGAGAACTAGCTATTGTATAGATTATCATTCTGAGATCAATTTTATCCGCAGCTTTGGTGATTCTACAGATCCTGATAATGGAGATGGGTATTGTGGAGCATCTGGAGCAAATCCAGGAGCATTTGTTGGTAATGGATGTTTCTTAGGTTGTTCAGATTTCGATATGGACGTCTACATCACTGGGGTCAATATTCCTGCTATGACAGGGACTGATCCTACGATCACAGCTGGTTTAAGTGTTCCTGCAAATAATAACCTGAAAGTAAGCATTAACGGCCGTAAGGCGATTATTAATCTTGCAATCATTGCAAGAAACAGGAATTCGATTGGTCTCGGACTTGTTGGTTCTGGCAGTAAGTTCTATTTCACTACTATCGCAGAAGTGAATTTGAATGAGACCGCAAATCCTCGTGCTGCAGTTGCAAATACGAATACTCTGGTGGATTCAAACGGAGAATTTAATATAGCAATTAAAACTCCTTTAACCATAGCTGCTCTTCCTGCAAACACTACTTCCGATAATTTTTATACAAAAGAATGGTCCGATCATTTAAGAGTTAAGAATAATGCTGGGACTTTAGACTCGGTAGACTATGTGGATTCTACTTCTTGGGCGGCTGACCTTCTATCTTCCGTAACTGCCTCCATCGCGAACGATATGGTCCCAGCTTTAAAACCTGCGATTACTCAATCTATGTTAAAGGACGTTATCCAGAAGGTTGCACCTAACGCGCTGAATGCAGTTGTGACTTCTTTAGCGAATCCAGGTTTGGATGTGGTATTGCCGGATTATCTTCCTGCACCTTTACAAAGTTTTCCGCTTTCTTTAAAATTGAAATTCCAAACAGATGTGGTTCCTACAGTCTCTGGGGCGAACAAGGGACTTGTTGGCTCTGCTTCTGTTGCCTTGGTAGCTAAAACTCCTCTTATAAATACGGACCCGAATTATCACGGGCACCAATTGGCTTCGGGTTTTATAAGCACTCGTCCTATTCCGACTGGAGATGCGCTTACTAAAACTTTTCCTTTCTCTAAAAGTTCTACAAACCCAGGGCTACTTTTAACTCTGACTGCAGACACTGTTACTCAGGCTGCTTATAGTCTCTGGCAAAACGGTGCCTTAAATTTAAGGATCAATAAACCTTTTATAGATTCTATCACTGCTTATGCAGGTTCTGATCCTCTATTCCAGTTGACCCAAGAATTAGTAAAAGTAGGGACCTTATTGAATATTTTGGCTCCGGGTAGAAATACTTTAGTCGGTTTGAATCCAACTGATTCTAGTAAGCTGATCCAAAGCGTAAAATCTTCGGATGATGTGGATATCGATGTGTATGCGATCCATGCTCCTAATGGAGAGTTTAAGTTTGGCGGAGCGAATTCTATTCCTGCTTTAGTTGTGAACTTTACGGATTTGGAATTAAGGATTTATGGAAGAAGGCCGAACGGAACTCAAATCGGATATCCTATCCCAAGTTCGATAACCTGTTCTTCCGCAGCTGCTGATTCTGCTGCAAATAGTTGTCGTTATCTTTTGAATACAGTGCGTGTAAGTATCAAAGGGGATGGGTCTTTCAATTTTATTCCGTTCGTGAATCCGGATCCTACCGGAAAACCTCAGTATAATAATTTGAACGCTATGAGCCTTGTGATCAAAAAAGATGAGAACAGTATGGCTTATACTCTGGATATTCTGGAAGGAAATTCGGTGAATCCGTTCGGTTTAGATCCTAAGGGGATTTTCCAAGTGGTAGATCCTTTGATCCGTTCATTGATCATTCCTTTGGTGAATAACGTATTACGTCAGGTGCCTCTACCTAAGTCGTTGAACGTTTCTGCGATCACTAACTTTTCTTCCGGAGCGGTATGTAATCTTCAGTCTACTACGGATAAACTGAAGCTGATCACTATCCCGATCCCGAATACGGAACCTTATCCGTATTTATTTGGAGGGCTTCAGTTCCAAGGAGCTGCTGCTACAAATCCTGGAACAGTGGTGCAATGTCCTTAATAACATATGAGTAGAAAGTAAAGAGGGATAAGTATAGAAAGATAATATTATAAAAATAGAATAAATCCTGAACCAAGAGTTTTCTCCAAAATTGAAAATAAACTCTTAAGGATGGGGCAATTTTTCGAAAGAAGAAGGTCCTGTTCGAGGTTGGATAGGCACTGACGGGTGCCAATTCCGGCCGAATTCGAAAGAAATCATGCGATTGAAGACTGGAGAAAAAAGATGGTTACCGGATTGGGTGAAAGAGATAGAATTTTTATTAAACGGACGGTTGTTATAACCTGTCTGGCAGTACCCCTTTTATTTTTTGGATGTAAAGATTCTGAAAAAGGTGGAGGGATGCTCGATTCCTTTCTTAGTTCCATAGGGATTCCTATCGATGATGGAGGTTCTATTCCAGGAACTTCTAATAATATTAATTATACGGAAACAGATACTCCTACCACTTTACCAGTCGATTTTGGTGCCACCGGGCCTCAGGTCGTTCTTAATTTAGCCAGTCTCACTCAGGTAGACCGTTATAAAAGTTTAGAGATCGTATTCTCTGAACCGATGGTTTCAAGCACAGTAAAGGCTGACTTTGTTTTTACGGAAGATAACGGAACTCTTCTTCCTGGACCTTCTAGTGAAAAAGGAGGAACCTTCTATTGGAAGTCTGGGGGAAGATTGATATTCGATCCGTATCGAGAATTAAAAGCAAATACCACTTACAAACTCACTTTAACTTCAGCCTCTAAAGGATTAGAAGGAGGAAACCTTCAACCTTATACTGTCAGTTTTATTACGGAGCCGGATTACTATATTACAATGTCCTTAAATGGCACGGGAGTAGGTCCCGCGAATTCCCAAAAGGACCTGACTTATTTGGATGCGACTCCAGGTACGATTTCCATGAATCTGAACGCGAGTTTCACCAATCCTTATAATCCGAATCAAATCCAAAGTATCAAATTAAAACATATGGGTTCCACTGCGGAACATGTAATTTGTGCCGCTTCTCCTTGCGACATGACCGTACCTTTAGCTTCTTCCTTAAACTTGAATACTTTTTCCGGAGCAAAAGTCGGACTAAAACCTTTCCAAGGTGGGAATGCTTATGAATTCCTGATCTCTACCGCTGACGGTAAAACATTTCGTAGGTCTTTCGGATTCAATTATGGGAAAGTTAACTCTAATCCATATGCTTTGATCTCTAATGCCTCCGCTGCAGTCTTTGATGAAGCCCAGACTTTAAAATTATTTTCTAATATTCTGCAAAGATTCGCTCATGCGGATTTTAAGATCACAAATAAAACATTTAACGATTTTTCAGGATCTCCCAAAACTACGGACGTTACTCCTCTTAGAGACCCTGACGGTAACGGTAACTTTTCCGACAGAAGATGTATAGATTTCTGGTCTATTACCGCGAACGATTTCCCGATCTCTGTAAATTACGTAAAGACCTATGGGGATATGTCAGGCCAATTCGGAAATGGATATTGTGGGATCGCAGGAAATACGGGAGCATTCAATATTACCGCAAGCTTCTTGGGAAATCTTCCTATGTGGTTGGACGTGTACATTAATAACGTAGTCGTTCCTCCTTTAGCTCCGGATAATACTACGAATATTACGGACTCAATTTATGTCCAAGCAGACGGTGTAATGGGAGTAGATCTAAACGGTAAAAGATCCGTGATAGATATCACAACGATCGGTTATTCTCATGATTGTACCGGCCTTGCTTGTTTATTAGGAAATGATGATACTTACGGATTCTCTACCACAGCTACTTTGAATCCGAACTCACCTTATACTTCTCGTTTGGCGAGAGCAAAGGCGAATGCAAGTTTTGATTCCTCGGGGAAAATTGCTGTCGCGGTCAAAACTCCATATACGCCTACGGATGGGATCAACGGGAACTTTTATGTATCTGAATGGGTGAATAACTTAAATGTTGCAGGTGTAAATTTACTGGCCGCTACCGATACTTTGGGTTCTTGGCTCTCTCCTATTACGGAAAGTGTAGCGAATAACGCAGTTCCACAGGCAACTCCTTATATTACCCAGTCCATGTTGAGAGATATCGTGGAGAGGGTATCTGTGGAGGCGATGAATGCAGTATTAGTTTCTTTGAATAATCCCGGTTTGGATGTGACTTTGCCGGATTATTTGCCGGCACCTTTGAACAATTTTCCTTTGTCCTTAAGGTTGATGGCTCAAAACGATGCGGTTGTAAAATCGGACGGAACTAATAAGGGAATACTAACTTCCGCAAGTGTATCTTTGGTGGCCAAAACTCCTCTTGCAAACACGGACCCGAATTATCATGGGCATCAATTAGCCACCGGTTTTGTGAGCACTCGTCCCATTCCGACCGGGACCGCTATGGCAAAAACATATCCATTCTCCAGAAGTAATGCCAATCCCGGATTACTTCTTACCTTGAATGCTGATACTGTTACTCAGGCCGCTTATAGTCTCTGGCAAAATGGCGCCTTAAATTTAAGGATCAATAAACAATTTATAAATCAGATCAAACAGTATGCAGGTTCCGATCCTCTCTTTGAATTGACTCAAGAATTAGTTAAGGTGGGAACCTTGCTAAATATCTTATCTCCAGGCAGGCCTTTGGTAGGTTTGAAACCGGGCGATCCTAGTAAATTTGTTCCGAATGTAAGTGCGAGTGATGATGTGGACATTGACGTATACGCTATCCATGCACCGAATGGCGAGTTCAAATTTGGTGGCGCAAGTTCTCTTCCTACCCTGGTAGTGAACTTTACCGATTTGGAATTAAGGATATACGGTAGAAGACTTCCTGGAACGGATGTAGGTAATGGAAGCTCTGTGCCTTGTAGTGCAGCTGCCGCAGATAATGCTGCAAACAGTTGTCGTTATCTTTTGAACACGGTGCGTGTAAGCCTAAAGGGGGATGGTTCCTTCAATTTTATTCCATTTGTGAATCCGGACCCTACCGGAAAACCTCAGTATAATAATTTGAACGCGATGAGTCTTGTGATCAGAAAGGACGAAGCGAGCATGTCTTATACGATGGACATTCTGGAAGGACCTACATTTAATCCTTTTGGTTTGGATCCTAAGGGAATTTTCCAAGTGGTGGATCCTTTGATCCGTTCATTGATCGTTCCTTTGGTAAATAACGTATTAAGACAGGTTCCTCTGCCTAGTTCATTAACCTTGGATGCGATCACAAATGTTAGTTCCGGGAATAAATGTAATCTGCAATCTACTACGGATAAATTGAGATTGGTTACTATCCCTATTCCAAATTCGGAAGCATATCCTTATCTATTCGGAGGGCTTCAGTTCCAGGGAGCGTTTGCCTCTAATCCTGGAAATGCTATCGCCTGCCCTTAAGATAAAAAAAGAGGCTCGGTTTCCCGAGCCTCTTATACATTCCAAAATCTTTATAGAAGATTTACATTTTTCCTCCGCCGTAAGTCTCATCACTTGGAACGGAGTCTTCCGGAGTCCAGCCTTGAGGTGTATGGCAGGATAAACAGTTCTTTAAGGAAATATTCTTTTTCATTAGATCCTTGAAAGGAGGAAGAGATTTAAATTTTACGATAATACCTTCGTAAGAACTTCTTTTAGGCTCTTCTCCGCCGCCCGGATAATAACCGCCATTTCCTTTTTCTTGCATGGTACCGTCTTTCGGATCTCCTGTTCCATTCATCAAAACCTTACCTTCGCAAGTACAGAAGGAAGAATCCTTGGTCTTATGATCATGGAATGCGGAGAATGCAGTTCCTCTTACCCCTGCAGTGGTAGTGGGAGTGCTTACTTCGAATTTTTTACCTTTTAGATTCACAAGTTGGAACCAGGCAAATCCGCTCTGCACTTCCAACTTACCATCTTTGGATTCATTATACAGACTTGAAATTTTCAGTTTTGTATTCGGTAGGATTTTAAACTCGGAACCCTTATAGAGTAGTGTGGTTTTAGAAGCATTTCCTGTAGAAACTATATCCCCTTCAGAAACCAGATCTCCTAGTTTTAAAATATTCCAACTTCCCTTGCCGCCTTTTTGTAGCTGCACTTTTCCGATCAGGAAGGAAACTCTTGCGTCCTTCTCCTTATTCTCTTGGCTTACTAAAACCAAGGAACCGATGGAAAGTAATAAGCTTAAGATCATCCACATTCTTAGTTTCATAAATATCTCCTTAAAATTCGATGGTGGTCCAAAGAGTTAGCTCCTTGGTCAGGCGGCCGTAGGACACGATCCCGTTATTTGCACCGCCCTGGAATTGTTGTAAATATTCCGCTTTGGTCCTTTCGTTTCCGGATCCGTCCACATAGGATTGTTCTCTTCCTCCGTCCTTGTCCCTGTTCCTGGATTCGGTATATCCGATAGAAACACGTAAAGAATCCGTAATATTCCATTCTGCGAATACTGAACCTCTCCTAAAAGAAGAACGAACAGAATAACCGGAAGAGCTTACCAGAGGTCCAATAGTATTGGTTTGTATATTCCAATAATCCGATTCAGGAGTTCCCGGCATGATCTGATTTATCTGAGTTCGGTTTGCGGCGAGAACTCCGTCTCTTCCGCTTCCTCCCTCTAATCTACCCACGATCCTAAAATCTCCCCATCCTAAAGACAACCAGGCATAGGCAGCAGTTCCTGTGGAATCCAAACCTGGAGTCACCGCGCCGAATGGTTTGGAAACATCTCGGACTTCTCCGCCTTTTTGTTTTCTGAACACATATCCAAGTCCGAAGTTAAGAATTTTTTTACGATCAAAATTAGCTTCTACCGCATAAGAGTCACTTTCTAGGGAACGAACATCTTTTCTGAGGCTGGTAGAAGGATTATTATCCGATGCAAGACATGCTGTTCCTTCTTTACAATCTGAAGTAGCAGCTCCGGTTAAATTAGCGGATCTATAAAAGAAATGAAGTCCGATACGATTCTCTTCACCGATTTTAGGCTCATACGAAACTCTGGAAGAAAGATCAAAACCTGTGGAGTCGGTGTTTTGGGTCTGCCTGTAACCTTCGCCATTGGAAAGAATAACCTGGGCGGATAGGGTGTCCCATTTCCCTGTTCCGCCTAACCCGATGTCGGCGGGCGCAGGCGCAAATCCTAAACTTTCTAGAGGTCCTTTGTCCACATATCTCCATCTCCAATAATTTTTCCATTGGGTGTATGTATGCGGGAGTTCCTGCATTCCGAACGTTAGCGAGTATTCCCCGAGTCCGGTTTCCCAGGTTTTACGTATTAATGCCCTTCTGATCCCTAAAATATACGGATTGGATTTAACCCCTCCATCCATTCTTGTGTCAGCACTCACTTGAGCAGAACGTAATAATTCTCCCCATAATTCCAGGCTGACACCTGTTTCCTTAAATTCTTTATTAATGGTCAAAAGAGTCCAAGGTGTGGAGAAGCCAGGCTCCTCATTAGGATATGTATTAGCAAGACCGGAACCACCGTCTCTCATTCTTTGATTATAAGAAGGGGAGAGGATGCCGCCAATCTTCAAACCGTAGAAACCGTCCGGTTCGTCTTTCTTAGTGGTAACGATTTCCTCTGCGGATAAACTTACGGATCCCATAATAAAACATGCAGCGGTGATCAGTTTTCGAATAGATGTCCTTTTCAAAGAGGTCCCCCTCGATTACTTGCCGACAAAAGTCGTAAAGAAAAAATTTCGTTTAGATAAACCTATCCTTACTCTCCTGTCTACCAGACTTTGTATTTAACGTGATGGTCGATCCGATTTCTGTAGTTTCCATTCGATTGGAATAAACGATACTTTCACTGGAATAAGATTGCAAAAAGGGAATCGACGGGTTAAAAGAATACAGGATCAGTGGAGTCGGACCCGGAAAAAAGTTTTCGACCATTCTTTCTATGCGCACTTTTAAGATATTATTCTGGTTAACCATTAACACGGTGATCGGCACAATGAATTCATTGTTAGTCGCTCATAATTCCAAGGCTCCTTTTTGGAAGGTGTTTTTGGCTACACAGGTAACTACACATTGTGTATGTTCCATCGTGGAGTTTTCGGTAGAATTTTTGAACCGAATGAACAAAGGGGCGTTTTTCACAGGCGCCTTTCTGGTGGTCGCCTCTGCGATCGCATCTGTTCTGGGAGTTGCGTCAGGCGGAATCATTCATGTATTATTATTAGCCGGAGAAGGGGTCGAAAGGCCGCACGGAGGATCTTATAATATTCTTCTGAGTAGCCTAATACTGGCCCTATTCATTTCATTCTTAGAAAAATCCATGCAGATCCTGATAGAAAGAAGGAAGAAGATGGAAAGTGAGCTGAAAGATATCCAATACAGGACCTTTCAGAACCGGATGGATCCTCATTATTTATTCAATACTTTGAATACCATACATTCTTTGTTAGTAACCGACCCTCAAAAAGCGGATAATGCTTTAATTTTACTCTCTGAAACTTATAGATTCCTATCAGATAGGATTTTCGAAAAAACGATACCTTTTTCGGAAGAGTGGGATTTTACGGTAAACTATCTAGAATTGCAAAGGATCCGGTTTTCGGATTCTTTGACGATCAAGATCAAAAAGGTGGGAGATTTTTCGAGGCTTAGGATTCCTCCTCTCACCTTACAGCCATTAGTTGAAAATAGTTTCAAACACGGATTAGAGAATCGTTCCGAGGCAGGGATATTAGAGATAAGCGCCACCGAAAGTTTTGGAAGAATAAAAATAGAAATCAAAAATAATGGGAACGAAAAACAAGAGCACCATTTGTTACCTGAATATAAGAAATCCGAATTCTCTCGCACCTTAAATAATATAAAATCCAGGTTAGAGTATAATTTCGGGGAAGCGGAACTCAAATTAGAAAAAGATAAATTCGGAATCACCACATTAAGATTGGAATTCGCATCAAGATGAATAGCGTGCTATATAAGGTTTTAGTGATAGAAGACGAGGTTCCTGCCAGGGACCTTCTTCGCAAATTTTTGGAAGATTGGCCTCAGTTCGAAGTAGGCGGGATAGCAAGAACAGGCTCCCAGGCAATCGACCTTCTTAAAAAAGAAAAATTCGATCTGGTGTTCTTGGACATCAATCTTCCCGAAAAAACCGGCCTACAAGTTTTAGAAGAGATCGGCGAAAATCTTCCTGTATTGGTCTTCACCACCGCTTATAGGGAACATACACTCAAAGCATTTGAAGTCGGGGCATGCGATTATCTTTTAAAACCATATACAAAGGAAAGATTTTCCGCATGTATGGAAAGAGCGCTTCATCATCTGCAGTTAAAAACCATTTCCAACTCCAGGGCAAGCGGTGAACCGGATCCAGTATTCGTTTTTCGTGATGGAGGTTTGATCCATCGGGTTTTATATGCGGATCTTTATTATCTAACCGCCAATGGAAAACGTTCCGTTCTACATACAAAAGATGGAGATTATGAAACCGCTAAACTGCTCGGCGATTTAGAAAAAGAATTACCTAAGACTGATTTTTTGCGCATCCATAGAAAACATATGGTGAACCGCAATCTTGTCTCTGCAGCAAAATCACAAGCGGGTGGTGCATATACAATTTATCTAAAAGATGAAGATGAAACAAATCTTCCAGTTGGACGGGAATTTGTAGACGGAGTGAAAGGCCTTTTCGGAAAGTAAGGTAATGTTGGAGTTCCTACATTGTAATTAAGATCGCCCCCTCCCTGCATTGGGTGGGGGGAGTGGCCCGTGGGAGAGCGCTTACACGCCTAACACAGAATCCTCACTTCGTCAACGAAATCCTCACCTTCAAATCCACGTTGGAATTCCGACAAACGGAAACTCTCCGAACCTCTGGCTCCGCCCTCTCACCAAGGAATCTCTTTCTTATCCCTCAGAAAAGTCCCACTTGGTCCGCTCTTATCTAACTGAGCCGCCCAAACAATAGTCTCGGCGCCATGTTCCACAGAGCGAGTCGCAGACTTTCCGCCCATGTCTGTTCTTACCCAACCGGGACAAACAGAATTCACTTTTATATCTTTGCCGGAAGATTCGGAGTATAAGATTCGAGTAAGGGCATTCAATGCAGTTTTAGAAATACGATACGCGGCATAGCCGGAACTCATATCGTAAAGTTGTCCCATACCTGAACTAACATTTACGATCCTGCCATAACCGTTCTTCTTCATCACACCTAAGATCTTTTGGGAAAGAAGAAAAGGCCCGATCAGATTAGTGTCCAAGGTTCCTTGCAACATTTCTAAAGTAGTGCTCTCTATAGAACCGCTGTCTAGATATACACCTGCGTTATTCACAAGTATATCGATCTTAGGATATTTAGGTAGAATTTCTTCCAGGAACATATCGATGGAATCCGGATCGGAAACATCCAAAGCAAAAGCCTCTGCGGATCCTCCTTCTTTGCGGATGGAAGATGCAGTCTTTTCGGAGTCTTCTTTTTTGCGGGAAGCGCATAGGATGTGGATCCCTGATTTGGAAAGTTGTTTCGAAACTTCTTCGCCTATACCTCGGCTTGCGCCAGTAACGATTGCAATTTTTTTGTCCATAAGACTTGGACTAATCTTTGAACCAATTTTTATATTTAAAATATAAAATCATACTTCCTGGAATGGCAAGCATGGTGGTAAGGGAGGCACTCAGAATTAGTTTATTGCCGTAAGGAAGGTCCGCAAAATTCATCCCGAAAAAACCGGTCAAGAAGGTGAGTGGCATAAAGATCATCGAAACTAAGGTCAATCGTTTGATGATATCGTTGGTTTTCTGGGATAGAATGGAGAAGTAAGCATCCATGGAGTTCCCGATCAAATCCCTGTCCATATCTATGGTTTCTACGAGTCGACTCAAATGATCGTATACATCCCTAAAATAAAAACGAACCTTTTCGGAGAGAAATTTATCCTCATGTCTCATGATCAGATTCAGAACTTCTCTTTGGGGAGAAAGTACCCTTCTCATTCTGACTAAATTTCTTTTTACATATAAGATATTCGTAATGAAGTCAGGCTCTATCTCGCTCGTCAGGATCTGATTTTCCAGATCTGTGATCTGTTCGGAGATCTGGTCTAAGATCGGGAAATTAGAATCCACCAAAAGATCGAATAGAAGATAAAGAACATGATCCGTTCCCTTTGACGCAAAGTTCAGTTCCGTAAGAGTCCGATTCCAAAGAGAATCGATCAAAGGTTCCTTATGTTCATGAACTGAAACGATAAATTTACGATTGAAAAATACATGTGTTTCAGTCGCAGAAAAGGACTGTTCTCCTTCTGATCTAAAACTATGGAGAACGATAAACGCATGGTCCTCATAATCTTCAAATTTAGGCCTTTGGTTTCTGTTCACACAATCTTCTATCGCAAGATCATGGAATCCGCAGTTTTTGGATAAAAAGATCAGATCTTCGGAGGTTGGATTTTCTACATCGATCCAAACCTTTTCTTTATTCAGAGTTTTTGCGAGGGAGAAGTTTTTCAAGAACGCGGCGTCCGTTTTTCGGATCACCGCTTTGGAAATGGGATTTTTTTCTTTGGGAGTAGGGAAGGAAAGAAAACGTATCATCTTATTGTCCTAATACGGGTTTCTTCCGAGAGCTTTATCAGCCTTAGGTATTCTCCAATGCGTATACTATATACGCTCGGAAATCTTCCAGAGTGAACTCCCTCTTATTCGTCAAATGATTGATCATATAACCTATGATCGCAGAAGTAAGATTTTTTACTTCGAACTCGGTATAATTCGGTTTTAAAGCCAATATGATCTTCTTGGAATTTTCATAAAAGATCAGGTTTACCAAATGAATATTTCGTTTTTTTAATCTATGGATCTTTGGCTGGAGCATAAGACTCCAATACAAGCGGAGATATTCTTCATTCTCCTTTACCAATTTAATGATCTGTCCACCTAAGAATTGGATAAGCTCCGCTCTATTCTCCGAAGTATTCAATTTTTCCGGAAGATATTTTTTAAGGATCGTATCATGAGACTCGATGATCCCTTCTAAAATGGATTCTTTAGATTCAAAATAACGATATGCAAGACCCAAAGACAGACCGGCTCTCTGGGCGATTTGCCTCATGGTAGAGCCGTGATACCCTTGTTCTGAAAATAATTTGAGGGAAGTTCTTAGGATTAGGTCTCTTGTATCTTTGGCCATTGTTTACCGAATGGAATAGAGAACCTTTCTGGATCCGATCCTTTCTCGATTGGTTTCCATTCTATTCTTATAACCGTAGGCCTTCTCGGGTTTCAAAAGAGAAAATAGGTCATACAATTCGATCTCAAATTGGAGCATAACTTCCGCTATTTCTTCCGGAAATTTTTCCAAAGATTTCATAGCGTCCACACAAACATGTCTGGAGTTAATCTTATCTGGACGGATCTCTTCGGCGATCTTTCTGAAATTTTGTTTTGTGATCGTTCCACCAACGGAAGTTTTTTTGCCTCTGTCTTTGGAAATAGCAATGATGGTGCGGGTAACTTTCATCACTTCTTTATCATCAGGGATCATACCCATAGAAGCGGAGAGGTCAGATCTTGCTGCCGTCACCTGATCCAGTTCCTCGAATGCGCTCGAGTCGGCAATCTCTAGTAAATTTTTATAACCTGTGATAGTCTCCAGGTTGATTGCCTTAGTAACCTTAGAGAAAGCCACAGGACTTAGCATACTTTTAAGAGTAGAAATAAAATTTTTGAGCGCATAAGAAGATTCGATCATAGGTGCTGAAATCCCTTCGATCTCTTCTTTCGCAAGCATACGGATATCGGTCCTTGCTTCAGGCCCGCCGATCTTAACAGTGACCGGAACCAAATCTTTGGCCACGATATGGAGTGCTCGGATTTCGTCCGAATCCATATCTTCCGTTTCCGTGCCTCCTTTCAATCCTACGATAGGATAACTCTGTTTCAAAGAAATCAGGTGGCGGCGAAGTTCGATAATTTTGCGGTCTATCTGCTCTTTCACGTTTCTAATATCGTCCTTTTCGAAAAAACTGTAAGGATTTTTAAAAATTTTAACTCTTTGAAAAGGTCTTTTGGGGGTGGGTTTTGGCCGCGTTCTTCGCTAAAGCTCAGACCAGGCTCTCACCTCCGGTCAAAAAATCGCGGTCGCGATTTTTGTGACCCCGGTTCGATCCTTCGCGGGGGAGTGGAACTTATCCCTTGCTCCAGGAATCTGATTATCTTATGCTCCAAAAACTGATCCGCAATACTTCGATAACGGGGGAGGCGGGGTAGAAGCTTTATGTTTGGATAGAACAATAGAAACATATCTCGCCAATGAAACTGGCGGCATGTAACAATTTTCTCAGTGAACTCCGCGCGAACCTCTAAAGCGAGCATTCAGTCTTCTGAATTGACGGGAAATGCCGATCCCGTATCAATAGACCTATGAGCCAGCCGAAGGGCAGTACCTTTTTGAAAAAACTTCCTACATGGATCCAGGAAATCTTTGGAGAAGAATCGGTAGATTCCACTCTCTCCTTCTTTTTTATCGTTTTATTAGTTTTAGCTTTTAAATCCTCAGTTTTGGACGCGAACAATATTCCCTCGGGATCCATGCTTCCCACTTTGAAGATAGGGGATTTTCTATTCGTAAATAAGATGAGATATTCTCTCAGGCTTCCTTTTACGGATACGGAACTTAAAAGATACGATGATCCTAAAAGAGGGGATATCGTAACCTTTATCCCTCCCGATGGAGCAGTTTCTCCTGAAGAGAAAGAAGGATGGTTCCCAAAAAGATTCGTAAAAAGAGTGATCGGTCTTCCTGGAGATAGAATCCGGATCGTAAAGGTATTACATGAGAGAGATGGATTTCCAACAGTCTATGGCAAAATAGAATACATGGAAAAAGGAAAAACGGACTTCTCCGCTTACGACTTTAAGGACGAAGAAAAAGGAAATCTATTCGATGACCTGGATGATGACGCAGCAGTCCAATACTATCTTTTTAAAGAAAAGAAACCAGGCTTCGAACATTATGTGATCGAAGGAAACACCCGTCCTTATACCCACGAATTCAAAGATGCGGAATGTTTCCAAGTTACCGGTTGTGTGATCCCTGATGATCATTATATGATGATGGGAGATAATCGCACAAATTCTTCCGACTCCAGATTTTGGGGATTTGTTCCTAGGGACAATATACTTGGGAAAGCTGCATTTATATACTTCTCCATTAATTGGAAAGACCATGTATGCGCTTATAAGAGTGCGGAAGATCTCGGGATGAACGGAGACTCTGCTCAAAAATACGATCCGGAAGAATTTAGATCGAAATGTGGAGATATCGGTTCTAATATGAACTGGTTCAAGAGTACTATATTTTATAGAATTCCTAGAATGCAGGTCCGTTGGTATCGTATCGGAACCGTATTAGAATAACCATGAGCGAACCGGATCAAAAACCTCCAGAAAATAAGGATGTTTCTCCCTGGCAGCTTGCTAGTGTGGGGACGGAGTTTGCTTTTATCATCATCGCTTCCGTTTTTATAGGAAGGTATCTGGATGGACGTTTCGGTTGGTCTCCTTTCGGGATCTTGTTCGGGGCGGTTTTTGGATTCGGTTACGGGATTTACTATCTTCTCACCAGAGTTTCCCAATTCGACAAAAAGGATTAGGTTTCTCGCCTTGGGGATAAAGGACTCGGACGGGTTACTGCAGCCTAAAAAGTATTATTTAGGTTTTGGTATCCTTCTACTTATCTTCGGATTATGGTTTCGGTTCTACGAAGTTTCCGACTTATCCTTTTGGAAGGGAATTGTAATATCTCTTTTCCTATCTTTACTTATTTACAATTTTAGATTTTATCTACTTTGGAAACATTCCAAAGAAGGTTTTTTAATCCAATTTGGAACGACTGTTCTGTCTTTTTTTATTCATTTAGCCGTTTTAGTACTGTTTATCTGGAGAGGCGAACGTGAAGGTTTTGTGATCGGTTTTTTTATTGCCCATTTCGCCAACCTTTTAATATTGGTATTCGCAAGGTGACCCCTTAAAACGCTTCAAAGAGCGGTTTAAAGGTACTTTGCGGGAAATAGAACCCTGGGTGGTGCTCCCAAAACTCTTCTTTCCTGTCGTTTACGAGAGGATCCTTTACAAGTATGTTGAAACAAATCTTCGCAACCGCATTATTATTGTTCTCACTTCCATTATTTGCTTCCGAGGGAGAAGCTTCTAAACCTTTTGATTTGAACGAGGTGTTGGTTCACCACTTAATGGACCATGCTGAGTTTCCTTTCAACGTAGGAGGGACGAAAGTTTTCGAAGGACATGAGAATTTCGATCCTCATGCAGAAAACATCTTCGTAGATCATTCCACAGGTCATAGATTCCATTTTGTCGGCGGTATCGATCTTCATATCACTCGTCGTGTTACGATGATGTGGATTGTTTCTTTTCTTCTTCTGATCGTATTTATTCCTGCCGCTCGATTGATCGCAAAAAATCCTTTAAAGATACAAAGCAGATTCGCTAACGGAGTCGAGGCTTTTGTAACTTTCTTGAAAAAGGATGTTGTGGATGCAAACACGGACGGTCACGGTCATTCTTATTATCATTATATTTTCACATTATTCTTCTTCATTCTATTCTGTAACTTGATGGGACTCATTCCTCCAGTCGGAGAAGTGATCCAGCTCGGAATCGAATCCGTAAATGCGGGAGAAGAAGTTCCAGTTGCTGCAGAAGCACATGCTGCTTCCGCTCACCATGAACCGATCTGGATCGCAAAAGTTTGGAACGGTATTACTGTAACTGGTGATGTTTCGGTTACTGTTACACTTGCACTTATCACCTTACTTCTGATCTACGGAACTGGATTTATTTACCAAGGACCAAAGTTCATTCTTCATTCGGTTCCGAATGGAGTTCCTGCACCTCTATACCTTTTAATGTGGCCATTGGAGTTTATCATTTCTCCACTTGCTAAAGCATTTGCACTCACTGTGCGTCTTTTAGCAAACATGACTGCAGGACACGTAATCATCTTAGCGTTACTCGGATTTATTTTCCAATTCCAATCTTGGGGAGTTGCGCCGATCTCGGTTTTTGGAGCTACCGCGATCTATTTCTTAGAATTGTTCGTGGCCTTCTTGCAGGCTTACGTTTTCGCTCTTCTTACTTCGCTCTTCGTGGGCTCGAGCATGCATAGGCACTAATTTTATATAAGCGTTTTGATTTCAAATAGGAGAAAGTAATAAAATGGAATTCGGACTAGGATACATTGGAGTAGGAATCGCAGCTGGACTCGCTATTTTAGGCGCAGGACTCGGAATCGGAAGAATCGGTGGCTCTGCTGCTGAAGGAATCAGCCGTCAACCTGATGCAGCTGGAAAAATCCAAACTGCAATGATCATCTCTGCAGCCCTTATCGAAGGTGCGGCTCTGTTCGCAATCGTTATTGCGTTCCTTGCAGGTGGAACTCTAAATACAGCAGTTAGCAAAGCTTCTGCTAAAACTGAAGTTTCTGCACCGGCTGAAGGTAAATAATCTTGTTTCTCTTGGCAGCTGACAGGGGATTAGGCGCACTATTAGACGTTAATCCGGGTCTGATCATTTGGACCCTGATTACCTTCACAATAGTCGTCATTATCCTTAAAGTTTTCGCTTGGGATGTGATCCTCAAAGCTCTGGATGAAAGAGCTGAGACCATCCAAAACGATATTCGTAAGGCTGCTGACGTACGTTCCGAAGCGGAATCTCTGCTGAAAGATTATGAAACAAGAATCGCTCAAGCAAAGGACCAAGCTAACGGAATCGTAGCGGAAGCCAAATCGGACGCTACTAACCTGAAAAACAAAATGTTGGATGATGCTTCGAAAGAAGTGAAGGCTCTTAAAGATACTGCACTGAAAGATATCGAACTCGCAAAATCCAAAGCATTGGCAGAACTCCAAGGGCAGATCGTGGACATGACCGTTCAAGTCGCGGCTCTGGTTCTGGAGAAACAGTTAAAAGCTGACGATTATAAGTCCTTTATCGAGAACGAGTTAGGCAAGATCAAGAAACTGAGCGCGTAACATGAGTTATTCTGCGATCCCAAAAACATACGCGGCCGCTTTTGCGGACGCTAGTTCTTCTCCGGAAGAAGCCGAACAGGAATTGGATTCTATCGTAAGTATTTTCCGTATAGAACCGCAGTTCCGCGATTTTTTCGATACCCCTTCCGTTAAAAGGGAAGATAAGGAAGCTGTTCTATTAAAGACCTTCCAGGGGAAAATTTCGGAAATCACTCTGAATTTTTTACAGGTGCTTCTTCGTAGGGGAAGATTCTCATTTCTTTCCGAAATTCACGAAGCTTTAAAAGAAGAACTGGATCGTAAAGCAGGAAGAGTTCGCGCGAAAGTCAAAAGTTATCCCGCTATGGATGAGGCTTCTCTCTCTAAATTAAGGGAAGTATTAAAAGAAAGATTCAAATCGGAGTTCATCTTGGAAGCAAGTGAAGATCCGAGCCTTCTCGGAGGTTTCGTGGTCAGATTCCAAGACTTGGCGATCGACTCTTCCATGAAAAGCCAACTTAAGAAAGTAAGGCAAACCTTGCTGGACAGCAAATTACCGGTCGGAGTGGTGTATGAAAATTAAAACAGACGAAATTACGTCGGTCCTCAAACAGGAAATTTTAAATTATAAAAAAGATCTGGGTGTCGAAGAAGTCGGAACTGTTCTGGAAGTAGGGGACGGTATCGCTCGAGTTTTCGGTCTCAGAAACGTGATGGCTGGAGAACTTGTAGAATTCCAAAACGGAGTTCGCGGTCAGGCCTTCAACTTGGAAGACAATTCCGTGGGTGTGATCATTTACGGAGATTACAAAAATATCCGTGAAGGATTCTCAGTTAAAAGAATTGGAAAGATCTTAGAAGTTCCGGTAGGACCGGAAATGCTCGGACGTGTGGTGAATCCACTCGGTGAGCCTCTGGATGGAAAAGGGCCAATCAATACCAAACATACTCGTGCGGTAGAAAGTCCTGCTCCTGGTATTTCCAAAAGACAACCTGTTGAAGAGCCTCTTCAAACTGGTATCAAAAGTATCGATGCAATGATCCCGATAGGCCGTGGACAAAGGGAGTTGATCATCGGAGACCGTGGAACTGGTAAAACTTCCATCGCTCTGGATACGATCATCAACCAAAAAGGTTCCGGAGTTATCTGCGTTTACGTAGCGATCGGACAAAAGGCTTCCACTGTAGCGACTATCGTGGAAAAACTGAAAGCGGTTGGAGCTCTCGATTACACAATCGTGGTTTCCGCAACTGCTGCTGATCCTGCTCCTCTGCAATATATCGCTCCTTATTCTGGATGTTCCTTCGCGGAATACTTCATGTATAACGAGAAAAAAGCTACCTTAGTTGTTTATGATGACTTATCAAAACAAGCGGTTGCTTATCGCCAAATGTGTCTTCTTCTTCGTAGACCTCCGGGCCGCGAAGCTTATCCTGGAGACGTTTTCTATCTTCACTCTCGCTTATTAGAGAGAGCGGCTAAATTAGATGAAAAATACGGAGCAGGTTCCTTAACCGCGCTTCCTATCATCGAAACTCAAGAAGGTGAGGTTTCCGCTTATATTCCGACTAACGTGATTTCGATCACTGACGGTCAGATCTATCTGCAATCCAACTTATTCGCATCAGGGGTTCGTCCTGCAGTGGATGTGGGTATCTCCGTATCTCGTGTTGGTTCCGCAGCTCAGATCAAAGCGATGAAACAAGTCGCTGGAAAAATGAAACTGGAATTAGCGCAGTTCAGAGAGTTGGAAGCATTCGCTCAGCTTGGAACGGACTTAGATCCAATCACTCAGGCTCAGTTGGACAGAGGATATCGCATCGTTGAGATGTTGAAACAACCTGTTTCCAGCCCTTATCCTGTAGAAGAACAAGTGGTCGAAATTTTTGCGGTAACTAGAGGACATATGGACAAGGTTCCAGTTCCTAAAGTTAGAGAGTTCGGAGCACATTTATTAAACGTTCTTCGCACACAACAACCTGAAGTATTGAACGCTATTCGCACCGAAAAGAAAATTTCGGACGAAGGAAAACTGGGAGAGGTTATCGCCTCTATCGCAGCTGACTTTGTTAGGAACCTGAAGTAAGCGGAGAAAAATCTTGGCTACACCTCGGGAAATAAAGAAACGGATCAGCTCCGTTAAGAACACTCGGAAGATCACTCGAACTATGGAAATGGTCGCTACGGCTAAATCCAAAAAGTTGAGTGATCGGGTGAACGCGTCTCATCCATTCTCTAATAAAATTAAGGAATTGGTGGGAGCGCTCGCATCCCTTGCTTCCGTAGTAAAAAGTCCTTATTTAAGAAAACCGAATACGGTTCGCTCTGCAGCTCTTCTTGTGATCACTGCTAACAGAGGTCTTTGTGGAGGATATAACTCCAAAACAATCCGTTTAGCAAGAACTCGCATCCAAGAATTGAAAGATCAGGGTGTAAACGTTCGACTTTTTGTCGTAGGTAAAAAAGGAATTTCCTATTTCCAATTCGCAAAAGAGAAAATAGAAAAAACCTATACTCATATCGACGATAAGTCCGGTTACAAGGAAGCGGAAGAGTTTGCGGACTTCTTCTTGGGTCTATTTGCAAATGAAGAAGTGGATTCGGTGGAAATTATTTCTACTGTTTATCATTCTTCTGCAAACCAAGAGCCTGATATTACTAAGGTTCTTCCGTTTGAAGCACAAGGAGAAGCTAATGTAGGTTCCAACGTTCTATATGAGCCAAGCCCGGCTGATATTCTGGAATCTCTTCTTCCCTTAGTGGTAAAAACTGCATTTTTAAAGGCGATCTTGGAAGCGAATTGTTCCGAGCAGATCGCAAAGCGCGTGGCCATGAAATCCGCAACGGACGCGGCCTCCGAGATGATCAAACTTCTGACCCGCGGTTACAACCGTATTCGTCAGGCGAAGATCACTCAGGAGATCTCGGAGATCGTAGCGGGTGCGGACTCGCTAAACTAGTTCTGGTATTGGAGTACTTGGATGAGCAAAGGTAAAGTAAAACAAATCATCGGATCCGTTTTGGATATCGAATTCGAGTCCGGACATCTGCCCGAAATTTTTAACGCGCTTGAAATCGACGCGGTCGTAGAAGGCAAAAAGGAAAAAATTATCGCCGAAGTGCAACAGCATATCGGTGGTAGTGCAGTAAGAGCGATCGCTCTTTCTTCCACTGACGGCCTTGTAAGAGGACAGGAAGTTTCTGATACAGGAGCTCCTATTTCCGTTCCAGTTGGGGACGTGACCCTCGGAAGAATTTTTAACGTTCTGGGAGATCCAGTGGATGAAGGCGCTCCTATCCAAGTGAAAGAGCGTAAACCTATCCACAGAGCCGCTCCAAGTTACGAAGACCTTTCCCCTAAAACGGAAGTATTCGAAACAGGGATCAAGGTTATCGACCTTCTTGCTCCTTATATCAAAGGGGGAAAGACCGGACTCTTCGGAGGAGCCGGAGTAGGTAAAACAGTTCTTATCCAAGAGTTGATCAATAATATCGCGAAACAACACGGTGGATTTTCCGTATTCGCAGGTGTTGGTGAAAGAACCAGAGAAGGAAACGACCTCTGGAGAGAGATGAAAGAATCCGGAGTTATCAACAAGACCGTGCTTTGTTATGGTCAGATGAATGAGCCACCTGGTGCTCGTCTTCGTGTTGCTCTTTCTGCTCTTACAATGGCGGAACATTTCCGTGATTCCATCGGAACAGATGTACTACTCTTCGTAGACAATATCTTCCGTTTCTCCCAAGCGGGATCGGAAGTATCTGCTCTACTTGGACGTATGCCTTCTGCGGTGGGATACCAACCGACTCTTTCTACAGAGATGGGTGCTCTCCAAGAGCGTATTACTTCCACTCGTAAGGGATCCATCACTTCCGTTCAGGCAATTTATGTTCCTGCGGACGACTTGACTGACCCTGCACCTGCGAACGCGTTCGCTCACTTAGATGCGACTACGGTTCTTTCTCGCGCGATCTCCGATAAAGGAATTTATCCTGCGGTTGACCCACTCGATTCTACTTCCCGCGTGATGAACGCAGAAGTTTTGGGTGCGGAACATTACGGTGTTGCTCGTGAGGTTCAAAGGATCCTTCAACGTTATAAAGATCTTCAGGATATCATCGCGATCCTTGGTATGGACGAACTTTCTGAAGATGATAAGGTTCTGGTTGCGAGAGCAAGAAAGATCGAGAAATTCCTTTCTCAGCCTTTCCACGTTGCGGAAGTATTCACTGGATCTCCTGGAAAATACGTAAAACTTGCAGATACAGTTCGCTCTTTCAAAGAATTGATCGCAGGAAATTGCGACCACCTTCCAGAGCAAGCCTTCTACATGGTAGGAACCATAGAAGACGCGATCGAGAAGTCCAAAAACCTGAGAGCATAATCGATGGCAGCCAAGCTAGACGTATCGGTAATCTCTCCAGAAAAACTACTCTTCCACGGCGATGCGGACAGCATCGTCGTGCCTGGAAACGAAGGGTTTTTCGGAGTGTATCCGGGCCATACTTCTCTTGTTTCCCTGCTTGGGATCGGAGTGTTGGAAGTCCGACAAGGAAATAAAACGAAAATTGCCGCAATCGAAGGCGGATTTTTCGAAGTAAGAGACAATAAAGTTACAATTTTGACGGACCACGGTAGCCTGAAAGAAGATATCGACCTTGCTGCCGCCCAAAAAGCCCTAGAAGAAGCGGAAGCTCTTCCTGCCTCCAACGAGAAAAATACTCTCGTCCTAAAAGCAAAAACCCGAATTTTAGCGGCTTCCCGCTAATATTTAGGGGTTCCAAATTCCGAAAATTATTAAGGGACACTTCTATCGGTTAAGCCCGAAGAAGTTTCCCATTATAAGAGAAAAGGTCTTCTAATATAAGAGGACTGTCTCGAAATTTTTTCGGATTGTATTTCCTACAACTTAGGAGATCCTCCGAATTAGACAGACGGATTTTTAGCATACTGTAGGAAGCATGGCGGACGATTTTACGATAGACGAGGGAGAGGGGTTTCCAGCCGGAAATGGAGAGGATTTTGATCCGAGTGAAATGAGCTTGGACGAAATAGATTCTCTCTTGGCTAACGATGGAGATTCTTCCGATTTTAATTTCGATTCCGTTCCGGGAGATTCTCCAGACAGCGAAGGATTTGAGGAATTACTCGCTTCATCCGGAGACGATTACCCGGATGATATTCCTAATTTCGAACCTGAAGAAACTGATTTTGGCTCAGACCTAAGTCAACTTGATGAGTCCGTTCATTTGGACGAAGACTTTGATTTCGAACTCACAGATCCAATGATCGATGCTGAGATCGACAGACTTCTGGATATCGATGATGACCTGAATTCTCCTACTACATCTTCTTCCTCTGCTCCTTCTTGGAAAGAATCATCCCCTTCTTCTTTACCCGAAAATCATGAGGAAGCATTCGGAGATTTAGGCTCTTTGGACTTGGGAGATTTCTCACAACCTGGAGAAGTCCCTTCTTCCGCATTTCATTCAGACGACCAACCATTTGATTGGGGAGGGGATTCTTCCGACCAAGACGAGGTGGTTGGACTTTCCGATGCGGACCTGGATGATGAGACACCGATCTCTCTTTCCGATGATGAATTACATAATATTGATATAGGCTCCAACCTTGCAGACTTCTCCATGGACGAAGAAGAAGTTTCTGCTCCGGAAGATTCCGGTTCCAAAACTTTCGAAGACGAAATAGTTTCCGATGATGAAGGTCCAATTTCTCTCTCTGAGCATGAGTTGGACGATATTATGGCTGAAGACTTCAGTCCGAACATGGAAGAAGAAGGATTCGGGGATTTGGGTGGAGACGATATTTCTATGCCTTCTTCCGAATTGACCGAGGACATTAACTTCGACGGTGAAGAAGAAAAGGACATCGCACTTTCCACGGACGAATTGGATCATCTTTTAGAAGGTGATGATACTTCTTTAGAGAACAAAAGTTCTTTCGATGAGATGGGAGATTTTGGAGACCTTGATCTTGGTTCCGTTTCCGAAGAACATACTTCTTCCGATTTGGATATGGAAGAAGAAGCGAACGAGCCGATTGCACTCTCTGACGACGAGCTTGGGAATTTATTATCCTCCGGAGATGAGGATGAGATCGAGAGTATCCAACTAGACGATCTGGATTCTGTAGGAGCTCCTACAGCAGAGTCGGAGTTTGGAATGGAAGAAGATACTGATCCTTCTTCTGAACTAGACCTAAGCGATTTTAATTTTGATTCCGATTCGGAAGAAACTAAAGACGAATTTGGTGGAGAGGACGAATCCATTTCTCTTCCTGTTTCCGATTTTGATAATTTCGGACTGAGCGAAGAAGAAAATCCTCTGGATACCGGATTGGATCTAGGAGATTTCGAAGACAATGCTAAGTCGGAAGAAAAAGTTTTCGAAGAATCTTTAGGAGACTTCACCTCTGCAAGTGATGAAGATATATTAGGAAGTTCAGATTCTGATCAGATGGATTTCTCTCCTGTGGAAACTCCAGAAGAAGATTTCTTCTCTGAGGCTTCTGATCCGGATGAACCGATTGCACTTTCAGACGACGAGCTTGGAAATTTATTATCTTCCGGAACAGAAGAGGAAGAAGAACATACTGGAACTTCTTTAGATCTTTCCTCCGATTTGGATGATAACGAGCCGATTGCACTTTCGGATGATGAACTTGGAAACTTACTCTCCGGTGAAGAAGAGGCAGTTTCCTCTTTAGATTCGGAAGAAGACGAACCTATTGCACTCTCCGACGACGAGTTAGGAGATTTATTATCTTCGGGAGATGAAGAAGCTTCCGATGCGGATATATTTGCGGATGCTCCGCCTATAGAACATGAAGACGTAGCTCCTGTAGAATTCGGAGACTTTAGCTTAGACTCTGAAGCAGATGAGCCTATCGCTCTTTCCGAAGATGAGTTAGGGCATTTATTGGAAGAAGAGCCTGAACTAGAGACTGCTTCTGACGATCTGATGGAAGATTCAGAAGAGCCAATCTCACTTCCGATCAACGAGTTGGACGATATTGGAACTCCTGATGTATCATCCGATTATGATATAGATTGGGACGGACCTGTTGCGGATCTGAATGATCTGGGCGCAGGAGCAGAGAACGCGGTAGCTGCACCTTCCGACTGGGATCTGGGAGAAGAAGCAGATGAACCTATTACATTATCCAATGACGAATTAGGAAATTTACTCTCCGATGAAACTCCTCAAGAAGTTGATTCAGAGGACCTGGACCAATTATTATCTTCTCCTCCTGAAGCAAACGACTTAAATGCGTTAGGCTCCTTCGAAGATGATATCCAAATTTCAGGTTTGGACTTTGCAGATGATGTGGGCGGGGAGATTATCCCAACAATAGAAAAATTGGCTCCGGAACCGGAACTTAATTTTATCTTAGACGAGTATGCGGACGAGAATGAACTCTCTCCTTTGGAAGAGGTTCGCCAAGCAGGAGCTTCTGCTGAAGAAGCTGAGACGGGCGAGGCAACTCCTACTCAAGACGAGATGAAACGGATCCTTCTCTATTTAGATGAGCTACTCGGAAATCTTCCTGACGATATGATCCGTGATTTCTCTCGTTCAGATTATTTCGAACTTTATAAGAAATTAATGAAACAAATCGGCGTTTGACGATGGGTCTATTAGACAAGGTCACTCGTCTTATTCGTTCCGGGAATTTAGAATCCGGAGCCAAAACCTCTTCCTCTTCGGTGGCAGTCTCCGGAGAGGAAAAACCTTCTCTTCTAAAAAAATCCATGGCAGTACGTGCCAAAGGTCTTTTAGAAAAGGCTATGGATTTTGGCGGAAGAAAAGAGAAGGCGGCCTCCGCTTACGAAGATCCTACTAATTTCGAACCTGCAACTGCTTCCACTTCCTCCGAAGACGATTTTAGTTTCGATTCACCTTCCGCAGATTTCGGAGATATCGATTTTGGCGCGGACGGTTCGGATGCAGAAGTTTCTTTTCCCGATTCCGCTTTCGGTGAGGAAAGTTTTGGAGAAGATACAAGCAGCGATTTTGATCTTTCTTCTGCTGACTTCGGTTCTGTTTCGGAAGAAGAATCAGATTTTGAAATGGATCCTGATCTTGGATTAGGATTAGAAGATTCGGATCTGGGAGCAGACTTCGGAGATCTTCCTGAGGAAACTCCAAACAAAGGATTATTATCCAAGGCGGAAGAAGTAAAGGAAGAAGAGAAAATCCCTTCGGGCCTGCCTAAACCGGATGCTATTAAGGATCCATTCGATGATTGGGTTAAGGATGCTGAGAACCAGGCTAATCAAGAAGCAACTCGTCCTTTTAGCAAAGAGCAAAGCGATACGGAAAATGCTCAGTTCTTATTCGATGACGATTCAGATTATTCTACGATGCCTATCGATTTGCAGATTGCTTCTCGCAAAAAATTGGAGAACTATTTATCCGCATTTGAAATTTCTAAAGAGATCTCCTCATCCAAAGATTTTACGAACTTTTTCGAAAACTTAAGTTTTTCCATCCAAGGACAGATCGGGGCCGAATCTATCGTAGTTTTCTCTTCTACAAATGGAGAATATGATGTGCTCAGAGTTGTGGAGGCCCAAGGAATAGGAGCGGATCCTGATTGGGTTTTAGAAGTAGGGGATGAAAGTTATCAGGCAGCATTAAAAACTCCTTCCGTAGTATATGCGAAAGAGATCTTAAAACATTCTCCTCCTAAAAAAGAAAAGGAAATCCTGGAAAAAACAGAAGCAGAAATGCTCGTCCCGATCCGCAGTTATGATGAGTTTTATGGAATTATAATATTAAGTAAAACGATTGAGGGTGAAGACTACACGATCGAAGACTTAGAGTTCTTGAAGATCGTAGGGGAAATGGCCGGATCCGTATTGAGAAGGATCATGGACCTGGAAGCTCTTCACCAAGAAAATGATCGATTGAATCAGGTTGTCAAAAGTAACGAAAGGATACTTGCAACTGCAAGAGACCTGGCCGGGGTCCGAGATATGGACGAGGCATACGACTATCTTGTAGAAGTATTAAAAAAAGAACTCGGGCTAAGACGTTGGAGTTTCTTACTTTTGGATAGAAGTACCAGAAAAGAATACAAAGTATTCGGAACAAATTTACTCACACCTGATACCTCCGGAAAGTTCAGATTAGGATTGGATTCCAACTTAGTTGGGATAGTTGCCAATGTTCCTGGCGTATTCAGGATTGCGAATTTTAGAAAAAATCCGGAACTATTATCTCAATTATCCAACGATGAGATCGGACTCATGCATGATTTCGATATTCTTCCGTTCTTAAATCTGAACTGGCTTGTGGGGATGTTATTCATTCACGAAACAGAAAGGCCTTGGACAGATACGGATCGAGAAACTGCAGTAGGAATTTCAGAGATCGCTTCTCCAGTACTTTCTAATTTATTAATGTTAGAAGAAAGAGATGCCGTATTCAGAGATCCATTCAGTCCTGTTGAATCAAGAATTGACGAAGCGATCTCAAGGTCTTCTAAAATAGGAACTCCTTTTAGTCTTACCGTTTTCAAGGTCCAAAATGCAACCAGAATGGTTCGCATTAAGGGTGCAGGATTTTTCGCTCATTACTGTGAAGAACTCAGAGCATCCATCCAGGAAAATTTGGGAGAAACGGATTACTGTTATAGAGTGGGCCAAGGAAAATACGTAGTCGTCCTTGACGGAAAAGATAGAGAAGAGACCCAGATCGTAGTCCGTAAGATCCGAAACAGAATTGTAGAATTGGATAGAAAGAACAAAGACTTCCAGACTTCCACAGCAAACCAAACTCTATGTTATCCTGCGGATACCAGAGAGAAAGAAAGAATGTTGGAACTGATAGAAGAATCCTGATATAGTTTATCGGGATAATATTGTAGGAGTTCCTACATTGGGTTCAAAACCGCCCCCTCCCAGCTTTGGGTGGGGGGAGTGGCCCGTGGGAGAGTTCATTCCCGCTTATCACAAAATCCTCCCTTCGTCAACCGGATCCTAACCTTAGAATCCGTGTTGGAATTCCAACATTTCAGATATCCCATTCTTCCTTATCCTAAACTAAAGCAACGTATTTATTTAAATAAGCATTTAATTAAATATTGACTTAATTAAATAATCGTTTAAATAATGGATTATGAATGCTTTTGCCGCCCTTGCAGATGATACAAGAAGGGAAATAGTGAGATTGGTGGCCAAAAATGGAGAACTTACTTCAACCGAGATCGGGCAAAATTTTAAAATAAGCCCGCCTGCCATTTCTCATCATTTGAAAATTTTAAAAAGTGCCAAAGTCCTTAACATGAAGAAGGAAGCGCAAAAACGTATCTATAGCTTAAACGGATCAAGCATTAATGAAATGGAAGATTGGTTATTGGATATAATCGATCTATGGAATAAACGCCTGGATAAGTTGGATCGATACGTATTGAAAGTCAAAAAGGAGAGAGCCCATGATAAGAAATAACGTGGAAACAATTGTAGAAGGTAACAAGGTCATTTACAAAAGATACTTCGATGTATCTGCAGAACTTCTCTTCGAGGTATGGTCAATGCCGGAACATCTTGCAGAATGGTGGGGACCGGACGGATTTACATTAACTACCAAACATATGGATTTTACCAACGGCGGGATTTGGGAATTTATCATGCATGGGCCGGATGGACATGATTATAAGAATAAGATCCAATTCACTGATATTAAAGAGTCTCATCATATTCTCTACAAACATCTTGGAGATGGAGAAGGTGATCACGATGTTCATTTCGAATCAAAAATTATATTCGAACAAGTGGGAGAAGGCACAAATCTTACAATGGAACAGATCTTCCCGAGCAAAGAAGAACTAGAAAGAGTGAATGAAAAATTTGGTGCAATTGAAGGTGCTAAACAACATATCGGCAATCTTGCTAAGTATTTGGAAAAACTGAAGTAGCCAGCCTGGCAAGGTGGATCTTTGTTGGAATTCCAACACGCCTGGAGCTTATTTCTTCTTAGTTGAATCCACTAAATCGTAGAACTTCTGGAATAAGTATCTACTATCATTCGGACCTGGAGAACTTTCCGGGTGGTATTGAACCGACAGAAGAGGATAACCCGATTTCAAAATACCTTCTACGGTATCATCATTTAGATTAATAAAAGAGATCGGTTCTTTTTCGGAAGACTCCGCAACCACAGCGAAGCCATGGTTTTGTGAAGTGATCTCCACCTTGCCGGTCTCCAAACTTTTCACAGGCTGGTTTCCGCCTCTGTGACCGAATTTCATTTTTTCAGTCTTTTTCCCTAAGGTTAGACCAATGATCTGATGTCCTAAACAAATCCCGAATAGAGGATAATTATTTTCTAATATAGCTTTTGTAGAATCGATCGCGTACGTGCAAGCCGCGGGGTCTCCTGGACCATTCGAAAGGAAGAAAGCGTCTACACCATCTTTCATGATTTCAGAAGCAGGAGTTTGCGCAGGATAAACGGAAACCGCAAAACCCGCTGCGTCCAAGAGTCGAAGGATATTCGTTTTCACGCCGTAATCATAAACTGCTAATTTATATTTTTTTCCTGCGCCAGATCCGAACTCGTATTTTTTATCAGTGGTGACGACTTTCGCGAGGTCTGCGTCTGCAATTCCCGGGAACTTCTTCACTTGTGCTAAAAAAGAATCAGAGTATTCATTTGCAACGAAGATCCCGCCATTAGGTGAGCCGTTCGTGCGGATAAAGCGGGTCAACTTTCGAGTATCGATTCCTTGGATCCCGGGAATTTTATAATCTTTTAGAAATTGAGATAATGTCTTTTGGGCTTTGAAGTTGGAAGGACGATCCACATATTCCTTCACAATCATCCCGGAAGCTTGGATCTTTCCGGACTCCATATTTTCAGGATGGATCCCGTAGTTCCCGATCATCGGGTAAGTGAGAGTTACGATTTGGTTGGCGTAGGAAGGATCGGTGAGAATTTCCTGGTAACCCGCCATGGAAGTATTAAAGACGATTTCCCCGACGGATTCAGTTTCGTAGCCGAAGGACTCACCTTCGTATACGTCCCCGTTTTCTAAAACCAAGAACGCTTTCATTAAGGACAGGCTTTCGCACCGAAGGCAAGGGTCAAGTGGAATCACCCAGAATTTTATAGGAACTCTAAGACGCTTGCGAAAAAAACCGTGTATCGACGGAATGGAAGCAGGGGTAGCTGTGGCAGTTCAAAATCAGTCAGTCAAATTTATCTTACCGGATGGAAGTTCTAAAGAAGTATCCTCCGGTTCCTCATATAAGGATTTTATAGAATCCCAACTTCCGTTCTTAAAGAACAAGGCGTTAGCAGTCCGCTTGGATGGCACAAACGTTTTGGATTTGAGCCGGACCATTGATTCCACAACCACCCCTAACACAACACCTAAGCTGGAAGTTTTGACCTTCCAGGACAAAGAAGGTTGGGAAACCTTCCAACATTCCGCGGCTCACTTGCTCGGAATGGCGGTCCAGAATTTATACAAAGACGCGAAATTAACCGTTGGTCCTGTGATCGAAAATGGACCAGGCTTCTTCTATTATGATATCGATTTTACAGAAACTGTGATCACTCCGGAAGATTTTCCGAAGATCGAAGCGGAGATGAAAAAGATCGTGGATAACGACCACGAAGTTTTCCGCAAAGTCTGGGATAAAAAAGAAGCAATCTCCGTTTTCGAAAAAATGGGAGAGAACTATAAGGTAGAGATCGTCGGTCAAATTCCCGACGACAAAGTTTCTATCTATGGAATGGGAGAATGGTTCGACCTTTGCAGAGGGCCCCATATTCCTCGTTCCGGATTTTTGAAAGCATTCAAGTTGACTGCACTTTCCGGCGCTTACTGGAAAGCGGATAAGAACAATCGTATGCTCACCCGAATTTACGGGATCGCATTTCCAAGTAAGAAGGAATTGGACGAGTATACCTTCCAAATGGAAGAAGCAAAGAAGAGAGATCACAGAAAGATCGGAAAAGAAATGGATCTATTCTCCTTCCAACCGGAAGCTCCCGGTTTTCCTTTCTGGCATCCTAAAGGAACTACTCTTTGGAATGCATTAGCGGATTATATTCGTAAAGAATGTGCCAAACGTGGATACCAAGAGATCAAAACTCCTGCTGTACTTTCTTCCGAGTTATGGAGAAGAAGCGGTCACTGGGATAATTTCAACGAGAACATGTATTTTGTTTCGATCGACGAAGAAGAGTTCGCGATCAAACCGATGAACTGTCCTGGTTGTAGTTTGATCTATAAACACCATCTTCACTCTTACAGAGAACTTCCTCTTAGATTTGCAGAATTAGGAAGTGTACATCGTCATGAATTACATGGAGTTCTTCATGGACTTTTCAGAGTAAGAGCATTCACCCAAGATGATGCACATATCTATGCACCTTTGGAATATCTGGAAACAGAGGTGTTGGATATCATCGACTTCACTTTTAATGTGTATAAGAAGTTTGGATTCCAAGAATTCAAAACTTATATCGCTACTCGTCCTGAAAAATCGCAAGGTAAGGACGAAGATTGGGAATTTGCAACCAACGCTCTCAAGCAGGCTTTGGAAAAAAGAGGAATTCCTTACGCGATCAAAGAAGGAGAAGGTGCATTCTACGGACCTAAGATAGAATTTAATATAAAGGATTCTATCGGAAGAATGTGGCAATGCGGGACTGTTCAGATAGACTTCTCCATGCCGGATCGTTTCGAGTTGGATTATACCGATTCAGACGGAGCCAAAAAAAGACCGGTCATGGTTCATAGAGCAATCTACGGTTCCTTGGAAAGATTTATCGGGATACTAATAGAACATTTCGAAGGTAAGTTCCCGCTTTGGCTCTCTCCGAACCAAATACGCGTTCTAACCGTAACTGAAAATGTGCAGGAATACGGATCCGAGATCTTGAAAAATCTGATTGATTCCGGTTTCCGGGCGGAAGCCGACTTCAGAAATGAGAAGATCGGCGCCAAGATCCGAGATTCTATTCTGAAAAAAGCCAATTACCTTCTGGTATTGGGCCAAAAGGAGAAGGATTCCGGCACTGTTGCGGTCAGAAAACGAGGCTCGGAAGAAACAATTTCTATGTCTTATTCCGAGTTCCGTTCTTTATTGGAAAAGGAAGTCTCAGAAGGACTTTGAACTAAATTCTACTTGATGAACTAGGCTATCCGTAGAGAAAATCGCTTGAAAGCTAGCCTACTAGCCAAAAAATTGGAAAAAACCGGAGATTGAATGCAGAAGAGGCCTCAACCGAAACCCACCGATAAGCTATTTACTCATAGAATTAATGAGAAAATTACAGGGGTGTCCCAGGTAAGATTGGTGTCGGATGACGGTGTAATGATCGTTTCTTTTGACGAAGCTTTACGGCGCGCTAAAGAAGAAAACTTGGACCTGGTAGAAGTATCTGGTGACCAAGAGATTCATGTCTGCAAGATCATCGATTACGGTAAATATAAGTTCGAACTACTTAAAAAGAGTAAGGAAGCTAAGAAGAAACAACACGTAATCAACGTGAAAGAAGTGAAGATCCGTCCAAGGATCGAACAACATGATTACGATATTAAAAAACGCCACGCTGTGGAGTTTCTTCAAAAAGGTGACAAAGTTAAAGTCAGCCTTCGCTTCCGCGGTCGTGAAATGATGCACTCCGAACTCGGGATGAATGTAGTCAATCGAATGGTAGAAGATTTGAAATCGGTCGGTACTCCGGAAAGAGAACCAGTGTTAGACGGCCGCCAAATCGTTGTAGTTATCACACCTCTTGCTGCAAAGCAATAGAGTAAATATTCAGGAATTATCGAGGTAGGGGAAATGCCTAAGCTTAAAACAAATAGAGCCGCAGCTAAACGGTTCAAGTTTTCCAAAAATAATAAAATAAAACGGAAGAGTATGAACACCCGTCACATTCTTACCAAAAAAGGACCTAAAAGACGTCGTCGTCTTAGAGGAATGACTTTGGTAGTGGATGCGGATTGGAAAGCAATCGTTAGACTCATGCCTTACGGAGTTCGATAATGCCACGCGCAACAAACGGAACCATACACAAGAATCGTCGTAAAAAAATCCTAAAAACCGCAAAAGGTTTTAGAGGAGCGAGATCCAAACTTTACAGAACTGCGAAATCCGCGGTAATGAAAGCTGGTCAGTGGGCGTACAGAGACAGAAGAGCTAAAAAACGTGATTTCCGCAAACTTTGGATTATCCGTATTAATGCTGCAGCTCGTGAAGCTGGACTTTCTTATTCTCAGTTCATGTACGGATTGAAAAAAGCCAATATTTCTTTGGATAGAAAAGCCCTTGCAGAACTTGCGTTTAGCGACAAAGAAACTTTCAACGCTTTAGTTGAAAAAATCAAGGTAGCGGCGTAATCAATATTCGCCCTTAGGAAGGTCCGATTTTTCGGATCTCCCCGCCTGAAAAAGCCCGTAATTCTACGGGCTTTCTTTGTTTTTAGAAAAAAAGGTTTTTCTCTTTTTGAGAAAGATGAAAAATGGGATGGATTTTGCCAATGCGGCAGGTCGAAACTATTTAGGCGGAATTTCGCTCTAAGTGTAATTTTACAAAATAAACCACTCCGATAAAGGGGAATGAGGTTCGCACTATGTTAACTATGGAGACAATTGAGGAGCTCGAGAGCAAAGTCCTAAAAGCACTCGAACTCATTGGCGACCTTCGGGCGGAAAACGGTCGCCTGGAAACAGAAAACGAATCTCTTCGCGCGGAAAATGACCAGATGAAACTGGCGATGGAAGAGAAAGAAAAAGAACTTTCTTCTCTCCGCGAACAACTCCAAAAAGCAAACGCAGAGTTGGAAGGAATTAAAGAAAGAGAACGTGCACTCGAAGCTAAGATCAATCAACTTCTGGGACGTTTAGACGGTCTTCCTGCATCCGGCAGCGGATCTTCCTCTACTTCTTCTTCACCTAAGCCTAGTTCAAGTTCTTCTTTTGCTACAGGCGCGGCAGCCGGTGCTGTTGCGGGCGCAGCGGCTTCTTCTGCTCCATCAGTAGTTAGAGATTCTTCCGACGAAGATTTTAACGAAGACGATGAGATCATTCTTCTGGATGACGAGGACGATGATATTTCCGTTCTAACTGAATCTTCCGATTCTTCCGGAGGAGACGACGAGATCATTATCACTGATGAACCGATCGACGACTTCAGTCCTGTTTCCGCTGACGATGATGATATCATTATCGAAGATGATGATGACGCTATCAGTGTATTCGATGCGGACGAAGACGACGACTTCTTAGTCATCGAAGACGATCCTAAGTAATTTTTATGAGTGAAAGAGTCAAAGCTCGTATACTGGGCGACGACTATACCATTGTAGGCGATACCGATCCGGAGTATATCCATAGGCTAGCCGAATTGGTGGACCGAAAAGTCCGTGAGTTACAATTGGGAATGCCTAACGCACCTAAATTGAAACTCGCGGTGCTTGCCGCTTTAAACTTCGCAGACGAATTGGAACAATCCAAAAATCAAACCAGCGAATCAGGACCTTCTTCTCCCGAAGCGGAAGAAAAGACCAAAAAATTGATCACTCTTTTGGAAGAAGGTTTGATCGGAGATCTTTGATTTGGTTTCTAAATCGGAAGCCAGAAAAAAAATTAAATCCCTTCTCTTGGAAGTTCCTTCCAGGAAAGAAAAAGAAGAAAGTATCCGCGCAAGTCTTCTGGAATTTCTGAGACATTTTTCATCTTCTACCCAATTAAAAATCATTTCTTATGTAGCTGATGATTTTGAAATTTCTCCTTTTCTACCGTTAGGCCCTTCTTTACAGATAGGAAGTTTAGATTTGGACATATTTTTTCCAAAAGTAACAAATTCAGGACTTGAATTTAAACTAGGTTCCGGATTTAACTCGGGTGCATTTGGCATTTTGGAACCAATGGGAGAAGGTTTATTAAAACCGGAAGATGCGGATTGGATTATAGTGCCGGCCCTGGGTTGGAATGGGGAGGGGGCAAGGCTCGGAAGGGGCAAGGGTTTTTACGATCGTTCTTTAAAGGATATCCTTTCCGAAAAAATGATTGGCCTTTCTTTTGAGGACCTATACCCTTGCGATTTTTCCGCAGAACCCCACGATCTGAAAGCAGGTACAGTGATTACGGAGAAAAAAAACCATTGCTTTCCCGGGAAAATGGGAGAAAAATCAGTCGGATAATTTGATAGGGAGTTTCTTTTTCAGGGGGCTCCGTGTCGACAATGTACTAAGCCGGAAACTTGTGCCCAAAGTTTCCGTTTTGAAAGAGTAAGTGGCGGAGAACCGGTGAAAACCATAGATAAAAACAACCACGCGGAACAAAACCAAGAAGAAAAAGAACTGGATACCATCCAGGAATTTCTCACATTCGAAGTGGATAAGGAAATTTTCGGGATCGATATTCTGTATATCCACGAGATACTAAAACCGGTACCTATTACAAGAATTCCTAATGTAGAAGGTTTTATATTAGGAGTGATCAACTTAAGAGGTGAGATCATTCCTATCATGGATCTGAAGGAACTTTTTGGATTAGGTTTTTGTGATATTCTTCCTTCCACTCGGATCATTGTAGTTGTTACTGGAGAAAAAAGGGCAGGGCTCCTTGTAGACTCGGTAAAACAGGTGGTTAAGATCCGCAAAGATAAGGTCAGCCAAGCGGATGAAGACCTGAGCGTAAATTATAGCGAACTTATAGAATCAGTCAGCCAGTTCGAAGAATCTCTGATCCTAAACTTGAATCTTTCCAAGGTAATGGATTATGCAGGGGAGGAAGCGTAAATGGCAGGAGTACTTGGCGAATACACGGAACTCTTTTTAGAAGAATCCGAAGATCAGATAGAAGAACTAAATGCGAACCTTCTGAAACTGGAAAAGGACCAATCCGATCCTCAAACCATCAATGATATATTCCGCGCGGCTCACTCTTTAAAAAGTTCGGCCGCTTTCGTTGGATTATATAACCTTTCTGATCTCGCTCATAAAATGGAGAATCTTCTCCAAAGTATCCGAGATGGAAAACTTGCAGTTAATCTATCTTTAGTGAATTTACTTTTCCAATGTTTTGATCTGATTAAGAACGTGATCGTGAATGTTGCTTCCGGCAAAAAAGTGGATACTCCTTATACGGATATGATCCAAAGACTCGAAGCTTACGAAAAAAATCCTGACGTTGCTTCCGCTCCGAGCGGCTCTGCAAGATCCGTTTCTCAATCTGCTGCTCCAGTTGCTAAACAAGAAGAAGTTCAAGGCAACGGAATTGATCTAGATGCGGATGATCAAAAAGAGATCGAAGAAATCCTTCGTAACGGATCCGGAAAAACTTGGCTCTTAAAAGTGGGACTCAAAAAAGATTCCCCGATGAAAGGGTTACGTTATACTCTTATTGTCCAAAACCTGAAAAATTTAGGCCAAGTATTTCGCACTAAACCTAGCGCGGAAGAATTGGAAAATGGGACAGAGGCTCCGTATCTTTCTATCCTGATCGTAAGTTCCGAATCCCAAGAAGAACTTACCAAGGCCGCAAACGTGGACATGGTAGAAAACCTGATGATCCAGGAATATAAACTCAGCGGTTATTCTGAAACCGGAGTTTCTTCTTCCTACCAACTGGATGAGGAAGAAAGAAGCACTGAGGCTAAAGTTACTTTAAAAAGTATTAAAGTATCCTCCGACAAATTGGACCAGCTCATGAATAATGTGGGCGAGCTTGTAATCACTAACTCCGGCTTCCAAAAAATTTATGATGATCTTCTCCGCACATTCGGGGATGACCAATTGTTCAACGAACTCAAAGGTCGTATCGATCTAATCAATCGTATCTCCAAAGAACTTCAATCCGGTATTATGAATATTCGGATGGTCCCGATTTCTACAGTATTCCGTCGTTTCTCTCGTTTGGTCAGAGACCTTTCTTTAGAAACCGGCAAAACAGTGGACCTGGTCTTAAATGGAGAGTCTACCGAGCTCGATAAAAAAGTGATCGATGCTTTAGGAGAGCCACTTCTTCACTTGATCCGAAATTCTGTGGATCATGGTATCGAACCTCCTGAAGAAAGAAGAAGATTAGGTAAACCTGAGACCGGTATAGTAGAGTTGAACGCTTACCAAGGCGGTAGCAATATTATGGTAGAGATCCGTGACGATGGTCGCGGATTGGATCTGGACAAGATCCGTAAAAAAGCAATTGAGAAGGGGCTCGTTTCCGAAACCGACGCAGTTGCTTTAGAAGAAAGTGATATTTACCAATTCATTTTTGCTCCGGGTTTCTCCACCGCAGACAGGATCACAGATATTTCTGGTCGTGGTGTCGGAATGAACGTGGTGAATAGCCTCATCCAAGAATTCAAAGGTAAAATCCTGATCCAATCTCAGAAAGGATCAGGAACTTCTTTCGTTCTATCCTTCCCTCAGGCGCTTGCGATTATTCCTTCTATCCTGATCGTAATGGAAGAAGAAGTTTACGCTTTCCCTCTTTCGGAAGTGAACGAGACAATCAAGGTAAACAACGAACAGATCACTACTCTAGAAGGAAACGAGATCATCAATTTGAGAGGAGAGGTTCTTCCTATCTACAGATTGAATCGTATCTTGGGACTTCAGGACAAAACGGACAGAGAAGAATTTCCGGTCGTTATCGTTCAATACAAAGGCCGCAAGTTAGGCTTCATGGTGGATGAACTCGTAGGAAAACACGAGACGGTCATCAAGTCCTTGGAGAAAAACTTCAAAAATATCAAGGGACTTACCGGAGCTTCCATCATGGGAGATGGAACCATTATTATGGTTCTAGATATTCCGGGACTTGTGGAATTTGCCGCAGAGTTGGAAGAGAATGCGAGATATGTGAACTATCATCTCGAAACGATGAAACGTATCAGCACGATCCGAACCATCGAAACGGAAGAAGAGAAGTATATTCAAAAAACTTCTAACCCTACTAACGTTTATAACCATAAATTACATGAGATCACTACTCGTGAGAGAGAGCGTCGCAAGAAGAGCGAACGTAAAAAATCGGAAGAATCCAAAAAGGTAATCGTAGCAAAAGAAGAACTCGAAAGAGAAATTTCTTCCACTCCGATCAAGACCACTATGGAGATCCGACCTTCCGAGGAAAAATTGATCACTTCTACGGAAACTCCTTCCGAACTTTCTTCCAATACTGCGGTTCTGGAAAGACCTGCCGCTAAAAAAGAAGGAATGGAAGAGGCTTACAGATCTCATATCAACGAGTTGATTTCCGATTCTCCGGTTTCCGACGAAGAAAGAAAAAGAGCAGATCATATTATAGAAGGTTTCTTAGAGCAGAAAAAACAGAGAATGATGTCCGTTTCCCACTCTAAGGAATTCACCGGAAACCTGAGCAAGGAACAGATCAAGAAGATCGAATCCGTGGTAAACACAGGTATGATGAATGCCGGTATGGTACTTTCCCAGATCCTGAATAGGAACGTGGATCTGTTTATTCCTGAAATTATCATGAATGATAAAGAAGGTTTGGCTTCCGAGATCCGTTTCTCTGACGATAAATTCTACGGAATGAAGGTCAGAATGACCGGAGATCTGAACGGGAACATGCTTATGATGTTCTCCAGAGAGAATGCCAAAAATCTTGCCAGAGAACTTTTAGATACTAATCCGAGCGGAGATGCTTTGGATGATGATACTAGAAGTGTTCTGTCTGAGATCGCAAACATTGTTTGTGCCTCCGTTTTGAACTCTATTTCCAATAAGGCGAAAGTGGGTGTGATGCCGGATGTTCCGGAACTTGTGGAAGGAACCTTCTTAGAAGTTTTGGATGTAGTTAAACCGGAAAGAACTAAGTTCTTAAGTATGCTCACTGAATTTAATCATGAGGGAAACAACCTGTTAGGAGTACTTTTATTCCTTCCGGACTTTGATGAACTCATGGATTTGCTTCCGAAATTTTAAACACTAGGATTTTGTCGTGGTAGGAACACCTGCGGACGGGTCGATTCGGGTCGTGATTATAGACGACTCTCTCTTGGTGCGAAATATTATTTCGGACCAGATCAAAAAAGAAAGTCGGATCCAAGTTATAGCTACGGGTAAAACCGGAGTGGATTGTATTGAACTTGCGACAAAACTGCGACCTGATATTGTAATTTTAGATGTGGAAATGCCTGTGATGGATGGGCTTTCCGCACTCCAAGAACTGCAGAAACGAAAATTGGGTATTCCGGTAATGATGCTTTCCGTTTTGACACAACACGGAGCGGATGCAACTTTCAAAGCATTAGAATACGGAGCCATAGATTTCGTTCCGAAACCTTCTTCTAGTAATCAATTTAATCCGGAAGAAATTGGAACAGTTCTCAAAAATAGAATACTCGCTTATTTCGATAGTTTACGACCAAGTCATGCGGGGCTTGATCCCAAAAAAATCGTAGAAACGGTCAAAAGTAAAATTTTCAAAGATGAAAAGAAAACCGTAGAAGCGGTTTGTATTGGGACATCGACCGGTGGTCCGAAGGCATTACAGACTGTTTTTTCTGATTTTCCGGAGAATTTTCATCTACCAATTTTCGTCGTACAACATATGCCTGTGGGTTTTACGAAAGCCTTTGCTTCTCGTTTAAATGATCATTCTAAAATCACAGTAAAGGAAGCCGAGGACGGAGAAGAAGTTCGCCCCGGAACAGGTTACGTGGCGCCGGGTGATGCACATTTGAAGATCGAATCTAAGGCAGGACGTAAATGGATTGCCTTAGGTAGGGAAGCGTTGGTAAATGGACACAGGCCCTCAGTCGAAGTTTTATTCGACAGCGCAATCCGGGAATACGGGAGCGCCTTAGTCGGTGTAATTATGACCGGCATGGGAAAAGATGGAGCGGCAGCGACTCTCAGAATGAGAGAGACTGGAGCTTCTACTGTTGCCCAAGACGAGGACAGCTCCGTGATCTTCGGAATGAATCGCCAAGCCATCGAAATGGGTGGGGTTCAGTTCGTAGAACCAGTAAGCGCAATAACATCAAGGATACTTTCCATTCTTAAAGAAAGGGGAAACTAAAATTATGGCCAGAATTCTCGTAGTAGACGATGCAAAATTCATGAGGACCATGGTGAAGGACGCACTCGTCGCCGGAGGGCATGAGATCGTCGGCGAGGCCGAAAACGGAAATATCGCTGTTGATCAGTACAAAGCGATCAAGCCGGATCTAGTCACCATGGATATCACCATGAGAGAAAAAGACGGGATCGAAGCAGCCCAGGAAATTTTTAAATTAGATCCGAAAGCACGTATCATCATGGTAACTGCTCTTGGTCAGGAAGAACTTCTTGCGAAAGCGATCAAGATGGGAGTGAAGGATTTCGTAGTAAAACCTTTCTCACCTGAAAGATTGCAACAGGCGGCAGAAAAAGCACTGAATTCATAAAGAGATGGAGAGAGAAAACGCCACACAATCCTTCGTAGTTCAATGGAACAATTCCGAAGGTGGTATTACAGAGGGACCTTTAAGTCTTCTCTGGTCTCTTATCGAAAGTTATAAGGTGGATATATTTGAAGTATCCCTTTCTCAAATCACCCAAGACTTTCTAAACTTCATTAAGATTTCTGCAAGTATTCATATAGACATGGGAGCGGAATACGCTCTTATGGCCGCTAATTTAGTTTATCTCAAATCTAAAGCATTATTACCCGATCCAGGTTTCGAAGAAGAAGATTATGATCCTCCTCTTCCACCTGAACTGGTCGAAAAACTTCTAGAACATAAAAAATTCCAATTAACCGCCCAGAAAATGGGGGATGTGGATAAGGTCCAGGCTGGAGTATTTTCCAGAGAGACCAACCAGGTTATAGACGAGTCCGAGTCCTGGCTGGATCTAAGCCTTTTAGACCTGATTTCCGCATTTAATGAGATCTTGGAAAAACGGGAAGACGAAGCTGAGATTCCCGCTTTACTTACCGCGCCCCACAGGTATTCTGTCGAGGAAAAGATGGGTACCATTTCCGAACTGCTCGTCGAACGTTCGGATATCTCCTTTGAAGAATTGTTTTCTACGGTCAAGCCGGAGAAAGCCGAGATAGTAGCCGTCTTTCTGGCAATGTTGGAGCTCTGCAAACAGAGAATTGTATCCATCCGCCAGCATAAAACTTTCGGCGAAATCCGTATATTCTTGGTGGGAGAACCGTGGAACGCGACAAAGCCGGCTTAAAAGGACTGATAGAAGCGCTGCTTTTCCTTTCCGGAGAGCCGCTTAAACTAGCCAGTATCGCAAAATCCATAGACTGCGAAAAACAGGAAGCTCGCGATATACTCGACGAGTTGATCTTGGATTACCAAGAGAAGGACGGAGGATTCGTTCTTAGAGAGATCGCAGGCGCTTATCAATTTTCTACGAACGAAAAATATTCCGAAATTTTAGCAAGGCTCTTCAAAGAGAAGAAGAGAGAACAACTTTCACGTTCCAGTTTGGATACTTTAGCGATCATCGCTTATAAACAGCCGATCACATTATCTGAAATTGATGATATTCGGGGAGTTTCTTCCAGGGCGATGGTAACTTCTCTTATATCTAAAAAACTGGTTAAACCGGTTGGTAATAAAGAAGTTCCGGGAAGACCTGCATTGTACGGAACCACTAAAGATTTTTTAATACATTTCGGATTAAATAAACTGACCGATTTACCTGCCCCTGTGGAAGTGAAGGAATTAAAATTCGAAAACCTGGATGATTTGATAGAGAATGGCCAAGAATAACGACAAATTGAAAGAGTTCCGGGACAAGATCGATTCCCTGGACAAAGAAATCGTAAAGGCTATCCAGGCCAGGGCGGAGATTGCCTCCGAGATCGGAGAGATCAAAAGAGAAAATAACGAACCGATCTATCGTCCCGATAGAGAAAAGGACGTTTACGAAAAAATCCTTGGACTGAACGGAGGACCACTTCCGGACAAGGTGCTCATTGCAATTTATAGAGAGATCATGTCCGGATCCTTCTCCGTGGAGAAGGGTTTAAAGATAGGTTATCTTGGACCGGAAGGATCTTTTTCTCACCAAGCAGTTCGTGCAAGATTCGGGACTTCCGTAGAGGCCACTGAATTTCCTTCTATTCCGGAAGTATTCCGTGCAGTAGAAACGGATAAGGTGGATTACGGAGTGGTTCCTGTGGAAAATTCTTCCGAAGGACTTGTAAACTCCACTTTGGATCAGTTCTTAGTTTCCGATCTAAATATTTATTCTGAAATTTATCTCAAGATACATTTGAATCTATTAGGGTTCGAACATGATCTTTCTAAGATCAAAACCTTATACGGCATTAAGATCGCAAATTCCCAATGTAGAAATTGGATCGCCGCAAACCTTCCTCATGTGGAAGTTTCGGAAACTCCTTCTACTTCCAGAGCTGCGAGTATTGTCGCGGAGAAGAAGGAAGCATGTGCAGCAATAGCTTCTTCCATTGCTGCAGAAATTTACGGTTTGGATCTGGTTCGAGAATCTATCGAGGATATGTCGGACAATACCACCAGATTTTTGATCATCGGTAAAAACCAATGTCCTCCGACCGGGAATGATAAAACTTCAGTGGTATTCTCTATCCCGGATAAACCAGGATCTTTATACAAAGTATTAAAACCTATCTTTGATAAAGGGATCAATATGACCAAGATTGAGTCCAGACCTACGCGCAGGACTTCTTGGGAGTATAACTTCTTTATAGATTTTTTAGGTCATAAAAAGGATCCTCAGATCGAAGAGGTCTTGAACGTATTAAAAGAAAATACAATCTATCTCAGGATTTTGGGATCTTATCCGATCTCTCCACCTAACCCGTGAAAACCGATTTTTCTAAAATCCTGATTTATGGCCTGGGAATGATGGGTGCTTCCCTTTCTTTGGCCTTACGAAAAAAGAACTCTTCTGCAGAGATTGTGGGAGTGGTAGGATCACCTTCCAGTAAGGAGAAGGGGATCCGGCTTAAATCAGCAGATAAAATTTTTACTGCGGAAGAATTTTCCAAATCTCCAGATTGGGAATCATATGATCTGATTGTTTTTGGAGTTCCGGTGAATACCACCGTAGAGGTAATCTCTAAACTTCCTTCCGGATTCAAAGGTCTTTTGACCGATATGGGTTCCACGAAACAGGAGATTACTCATGCAGTGGAGTCGGTTCTTACTGGAGAACATAGATATATTTCTTCTCATCCAATGTGCGGCTCTGAAGAATCAGGTTTGGAATTTGCAAATGTGGATCTATACGAAAATAGACTTTGTATTTTGACCAGACCGAAAGGTGCAACCGACGAGGCATATTCTGAGATAGAAAGTTTTTGGAAATTTTTAGGAATGTCCACTACTGAAATTCCTGCACATGATCATGATAAGATCTTATCCTATGTTTCCCATGTTCCTCATTTGATCTCTTCTCTTATGACAAATTGGGTATGGGAAAACGGATGTGTGAGAGAATTCACCCAAAATTCTCCTTTGCCTTTGACCGGTGGAGGTTTTAGGGATATGACCCGGATCGCAGGTTCTAATCCTAAAATGTGGTCACCTATCTTTTCTTCTAACCAAGAAGAGATCTATAAGGCACTCCTGGACTATAAGGATAGATTGGATAAACTTCTTTCGGAGTTAAGTCCAGAAAAGCCGCTCGACCTAAAACGTTGGGAGTCCTTCATGGAACAATCTCGTATAGATAGGGACGCAATTTTAAAGAAACAAAATGATTCCAAGAATCCTTAAATCTTCCGGAAGAGAGATCATAGTTCCGGGAGACAAATCTCTTTCTCATAGAAGCGTATTATTCTCCGTATTATCCAAAGGGGCATCTCATGTTTCCGGGTTTTTGGAAGCGGAAGATCCTTTGAATACAATGAAAGCTTTTACCCAACTCGGGTTGAAAGTGGAGAAGATCTCAAAAGGAGAATATGTTTTTACAAGCCCTGGTAAACATGCTCTTCAATCTCCTAAGGATGTTTTGGATTTCGGGAACGCAGGAACTGGGATCAGATTATCCGCCGGATTACTCTGTGGGCTCCAAGGAATTAAAGCCACTTTAACCGGGGATCATTCCCTCCAAAAAAGGCCGATGTCCCGTATTATAAAACCTTTAAATTCTATGGGAGCTTCTATCTCCGGAAAGGACGATAAGGCGCCTCTTGAAATTATTGGAAAAAAACTATCCGACTTCCATTATAAAAGCCCTATTGCTTCCGCTCAGGTAAAATCCTGTCTGATGTTGGCAGCAATGGCTTCCGAAACTTCTTTAGAATACGAAGAAGATATTCTTTCCAGAGACCACACAGAGAATATGTTCCGGTTTTTAGGAAATAAGCTGAACTTTATTTCTCCCACTCATTTTAAAATGGAGCCCCCTTATATATTCGAGGCCAAGGAATTCAAAGTGCCTGGGGATATTTCATCCGCTGCATTCTTCTTAGTGCTCGGAGTTTTATTAAAAGAAGGTTCTGTTCTTGTAAAGAATGTAGGATTAAATCCTTCTCGCATCGGGATTCTTCACGCGCTCGAAGCAATGGGTGCGAAAATTATCGTGCATAATCAGAGAATAGAATGTGGGGAACCTGTAGGAGATCTGGAAGCAGTTTCTTCTAATTTACGTTTTTCTGAAATTAAAGAAGAATGGATCCCTTCTCTAATCGATGAGATCCCAATTTTAACGATCGCAGGCCTTTTTGCAAAAGGTGGATTTATCATTCGCCATGCAGAAGAATTACGTGCAAAAGAATCGGATCGAATTTCCGCGATGGTAGAAAATCTCCGAAATCTCGGGATCACGGTGCATGAATATCCGGATGGATATGAGATCCCTGAAATTGGTTCCAGTGTAAATTCTTCCGAACTTTCTTCCTGGCTGTCGGGAAACTCTGTGAACATTTTCACTAAGATGGATCATAGGATCGCGATGAGTTTTATGATCCTAAAAGCAGTGAGCGGTTTGGAAATTCATCCGGATGAAACTTCTTGGATTGAAACTTCTTTTCCTGGATTCGAATCTTTATTGGAAGGTTTTATGCAATGACGGAAAACGTAATCGCATTAGATGGGCCTGCCGGGACAGGCAAGAGCACGGTAGCTCGTGAACTTTCTAAAAAACTTGGATTCGAATATTTGGATTCGGGAGCATTTTACCGCGCATTAACTCTTCATATTTATAAGATCTATAAATCTAAAAATTCTTCTATTTCCTTTTCCGATTGGTTATCCGGTAAGGAGTTCCTACCACTCACGGAAGGTGTAGAAATTTTCTGTGAATTTTCAGAAACAGGGGAAAATCATATCTTCTTAAATGGAGAAGATGTTTCCACAGATATCAGAACTCCCGAGATTACAAGAGAGATCAAATACATAGCCGACAAAGCTGTCTTCAGAGAATTCGTAAATTCTCAATTGAGAATATTATCTCAAACTCATCGCCTGGTGATGGACGGTAGAGACATAGGTACCCATGTATTTCCGGACGCTCGTTACAAATTCTTTCTGACGGCTTCTTCCAGAGTTAGAGCAGAAAGAAGATATAATCAATTATTAGAGCAAGGTATTCGTTCGGATTTAGAAGAAATCGAAAAAGAGATCGTTATCCGTGACAAATCCGATACGGAAAGAGAAATCGCCCCCCTCCGGAAAGCGGAGGACGCAATCCTCATTGACACAGATAACCTGCCAAAAAATAGTGTAATTAGTAAGATCCTTGGGTGCCTAGACTCTGGCATTTATAACGATTCGCACTAATCCCAATCAAACACCGAGTATTTCAATCCGTATGAGTAGCCAACAAGACAAGTCCACTTTTGCAGAAGTTTTCAAACAGTGGGAAGAAAAGAAAAACGACGAAGCCGAAATTCGCAAAGACCAAGTGGTCGAAGGTAAAGTCGTATCCGTAGACAACGATAACGTCTATGTGGCAATCGAAGGATTGAAACAAGAGGGAAGAATTCCTCGCTCCGAGTTCGACGAAAAACCGGAACTTGGATCCATAGTTACAGCACTCGTAAAAAGAAAAGAGTCCACAGACTCCGGATGTATCCTTTCTAAAAAAGAAGCCGACCAAAGAAAAGGTTGGGAAGTTGTTAAAGACGCATTTAAAAATAATTACCAAGTCAGCGGACGTTTGGTAAATGAGATCAAAGGAAAAGGTTACATCGTTAACGTAGAAGGTTCCGAACTTTTCCTTCCAGCTTCTCAACTTAGTTATAAATTCTCCGATGGAGAAAATTACAAAGGTGTAGAACTCGATTTTAAAGTGATCGAGATCAATGAACGCACCCGTTCAGGAGTTGTTTCCAGAAAAAAACTTCTAGACGAAGTGAATAATGAGAAATGGGACGCTCTTGCTCTTAAAGTAAATGTTGGAGACAAGGTTAAAGCAACCGTTTCCAAAATTGCAAGCTTCGGAGTTTTCTGTGATCTGGAAGGAGTTGTAGGACTTCTCAGACAAAGAGATATCTCTTATAAAAAATTCGCACCATTCAAACAATACTTCACCATCGGACAAGAGATTGAACTTCAAATCCTTGAAATGGAGAAGGAAAATAACAAACTCGCATTAGGACTCAAACAATTGTATGAAGATCCTTGGGTTTGGGCAAAACGTTCCCTGGAAAAAGACATGGTCATCCGTGGAACCGTTACTTCTCTTACTAATTTTGGTGCATTCGTAGAATTGAAAGAGGGCTTAGAGGGTTTAATTCATACTTCTGAATTGACTTGGGCTAAAAAACCTCCTCATCCAAAAGAACTTCTGAAAAAAGGACAAGAGGTAGAAGCTCTTATCCTAGACATCGACTTCGAAAGCAGAAGATTATCTTTAGGTTTAAAACAACTCCAACCGAATCCTTGGGACGCTTTAGGTCCTGAAGTTAGAGTTGGAAATGTTCTAACTGGAAAAGTAACCGGTATTACTAAATACGGCGCATTCGTAGAAGTGGAAAACGGCATCGAAGGTCTGATCCACATCAGCGACATCACTTGGGATGAAAAACAAAAGAACCCGACTTCTTTACTTAAAAAAGGAGAAGAGGTTAAGTATATTATCCTAGACATTAACTTCGACGCACAAAGGATCTCTTGCGGATTAAAACAACTACAAGAACATCCTTACGAAGCATTAAGAAATCGTTATCCTATCGGTTCCGTTGTTCAAGGAAAGATCAAAAGTATCGTTGACTTCGGTATGTTCGTAGAAATCGAACCTGGTTTCGAAGGACTGGTTCACATTTCCGAGATCCCTGGTGGAAAAGACACCAATTTGGCTGAGTCTTATAAGCCTGGCGATATCGTAAAATGTGCTGTAGTTAAGATCGATTCCAAAAACAAAAAGATCTCTTTGTCTATCAAGGATTTCGACAAAGCCTTAGAAAGAGAAGAGATGGCGAAGTATTTGAAAACTTCCGATACTCCTTCCAGAGAAAGTTTAGGCAGCTTTATCAATTCTTCCTTAAAATAAGGACGACTCTCGGAGTTTTGGATGAAACGATTCGAACCTAAAACAGGTGCTTCTATTACGGATATAGATCCTTATCCAGGTCTAACCGGAGCAGAAAGATTTTTTGCGATTTTATTCTCCAAGATTGGAGAGAATAAAAAGCAGGTTTTATTCGGAGTAGGTGTTTTATTCGTAACCGTTCTGGTTGTTGTTAGCTGGAACGAATACAGAGCAGAACAATTCCGTAAGGGCACCCTCGCCATCGAAAAAGTGGAGAAGGAGTTGGCTCTTTCTCCAATGACAGAGATCGCTGATAAGATCAAAAAATACGAAACTATTGCTTCTACTTATAGTTCCCCTTCTTTAGATATCAGACTTTCCAAAACTTTGGGAGATCTATACGCTAAAAACGGAGAATACCAAAAAGCGGCAGAGAAGTTAGAATTTGCAGGTAAAAAAATAGACGAGCTTCCGGAAGTGAAGGCTTACTATTTTTATATCGCAGGAAATTATAGAGAAAGTGCAAACCAACTCACGGAAGCAGAATCAGATTACGGAGTTTCCGTTTCTCTTTTAAGCAGCCGCAAGAATGTTTCTGGATTTTACGCTTGGAGCCTTTACCAAGCAGGTCGTTTGAAATTAGAAAACGGCAAAAAAGAAGAAGCAGTCGATCTACTTAAAAAAGTTTTGGACCAAGACATCGCTTCTCCTTCCGAAGAATTTAAAGCAGTTAGAGAACTAGCTACTTATCTTCTACTAAAAAGCAGCCAGGTAAACTAAATGCTGACTTTGGCCCTTCCGAAAGGACGGCTTGCCGAAGACAGCATAGAACTTATGCTTGAAAGGGGATGGCTTTCCGGCCGTCCCGATCCCGATTCCAAAGAACTTATATATAAAGATCCGAAAGGAAAGGTCCGTATACTACTGGTCCGTTCCCAAGACGTGGCGACTTACGTGGAACAGAATTCCGCAGATGCCGGTATTGTGGGATGGGACGTATTATTGGAAGGTGGTTATGACCTTCTTCTTCCCTTGGATTTAGCGATAGGGAAATGTAGGCTTTCAGTAGCTGGCCCAAAAGGTTGGAGCCTTAGCTCTGGGGAAAGAAAGGTTCGTGTGGCGACAAAATATCCGAATATCGCCAAGGACTTCTTTCTGAAAAAAGGGATTAATTGCGAGATCATCAAACTTTACGGAAGTATTGAGCTCGCTCCTTTGGTGGGATTATCCGATTGTATCGTGGATTTAGTGTCCACAGGCGGGACTCTCAGAGCCAATAATCTGGAAGAAGTTGAAATTATTATGGAATCCACGGCGAGATTGGTATTTAACCGATCCGCCTTATACACAAAACGGGCGGAAGTAGGGGAATTCTTAGAATCATTCGCTTTGACCGAAAAACAGTTGTGAATTCCGCCTTTAAAAAAAACATAGTCGTAAATCGACATTATCTATAGAGAAAAACAATGGCAGTTCCTAAGAGACGAAAATCTAAATCAAAAGTGAGGATGAAACGGGCCCATCATGCGATCGGCAAACCGAATCTAGTTCCTTGCCCGAACTGTAATTCCTTCAGACCTCCTCATAGAATCTGCCCTGTTTGCGGTTTTTACAAAGACCGTGTAGTGGTAGAACCGAAAGTCAGGAAGACTAGCGAAGAGAACTAATCAATATGTGGGTCGCCGTCGATGCAATGAGCGGCGACTACGGTCCTGATAGGATCGTAGAAGGTGCCGTTAACGCGGTAAATCAAGACGGCAGAAATGTCATTCTCGTTGGGAAAGAAGAAGATCTCAGCGAGGCCCTCCTCAAATACGAATACGATACAAACAAGATCAGGATTGTTCACGCCAGTGAAATTATAGGCATGAACGATTCTCCTTCCATCGCGGTGCGTGCCATGGAAGATTCTTCCGTTGTGCAAGCGGCTCAACTAGTCGCTGATAAAACCTGTGTTGGTATGTTCTCTCCCGGAAATACTGGAGCCACTATGGCGGCTGCATTATTGTATTTAGGAAGAATTCCAGGTGTTCTTAGACCTCCTATTGCTGCTCCTATTCCAAGAGAGAAAGGAGCTCCTACGCTTCTTTTAGATGCCGGTGCGAACGTGGATTGTAAGCCTGAGTATCTGGCACAATTCGCGATCATGGGAGAGATTTATTCCAGACTGATCTTCAATATCCATAAACCCAAGGTTGGGATCTTATCAAATGGAGAAGAAGATAAGAAGGGAAATTCAATCACCTTAAAGGCTTTCGAATATATTAAAAAACTACCGATCGATTTTGTAGGAAATGTAGAAGGACGAGATCTGTATGGTGGAGGAAGAGACGTGGACGTTGTGGTCTGCGACGGCTTCGTAGGAAATATAGTCCTAAAGGCAACCGAAGGTCTTTCCAAATCCATATTCGCTGTGCTTAGGGAGAGTATCGCTCAATCCAGTCTTGCACAGACAGGGGCACTTCTTCTCAAACCAACATTTACTGCGATCAAGAAAAGATTGGATTATGCTGAATACGGCGGAGCACTTCTACTTGGTGTAGAAGGGACCTGTTTGATAGGGCATGGTTCTTCGAATGCACATGCGGTTCGAAATGCGATCCGAGTGGTGGTAGAATGTGCCGAAAGGGACGTGAACCAGCGCATCAAAGAAGATATAGAGAAGGCCAAGTTCTAAACTCTGCTCTCTGAGTCTCCCAGGGTGAACGCTACACCCAGAATCACTTGACCCCCCAGGCCCTAAAAATACGCTAACCGCAGAATCTGGTAAGGAAAAAACCAATGATCGATTTGAAAGGCAAAAACGCCATTATAACCGGGGCTGCCCGCGGAATCGGTAAAGCAACCGCTCTTAAACTCGCGCAAGCAGGCGCCAACGTTGTCATTGCCGACTTAAACGAAGAGGCAAGTAAAGCTACTGCGGACGAAATCGCAAAAGCTACAGGTGTAAAAGCAATCGGAGTCGCTGTAAACGTAGCGAACGCAGAATCCGCTCAAGCTGGTATCCAAGCTGTTGTGGATAATTTCGGTTCAATAGACATTCTAGTGAATAACGCAGGTATCACTAAAGATACTCTTATGCTTAGAATGAAACAAGAACAGTGGGATGCTGTAATCGCAGTGAACCTGACTGGAACTTTCAACTGTATTCAATCCGCTATTAAATTTATGGCAAAAAATCCTAATGGTGGATCCATCATCAACCTTTCCTCCATCGCAGGAGTGAACGGAAATATTGGACAAACCAACTACTCCGCTTCTAAAGCAGGGGTGATCGGTCTGACTAAAGCAGTCGCTTTGGAAATGGCTGGTCGTAAGATCCGTTGTAATGCGATCGCTCCAGGATTTATCGCTACTGAAATGACAGACGCGATCCCTGAAAAGATCCGCACTGCAATGGTAGCTGCAATCCCTTTAAAAAGAGCAGGACAACCGGATGATATCGCGAATACTATCGCGTTCTTAGCTTCCGATATTTCCTCTTTCATTACAGGACAATTGATCGAAGTGAACGGTGGGGGATTCCTCCCAGGAGTCCAAGCCTAATACTTCAGATCTTAATCTGAATAATAGGTAGAAAGCCCGGAATTTTCCGGGCTTTTGTTTTTTTGCAGAACCAATCAAACCTTTCTTAGAAAGATTCTCGTAATGTTCCATAAAATTATAAATCCGAACGCCGTTCGAACGAATGATCGAGAACAGTCTCAATATCAAATATTAGAAATGTGACTTTTTGATTATTTGAATATGGGACTGGGCTGGAATTTTTGATCCATTAAGTCGATCCAATACGTAAGTTATAGAACGTCTTCTTTGAAAAAAATATGAAAAAGAAAATCGGATAATATTCTGTTTTTTTCCCGTTTCCAATCCGTTATCGCTTGCCAAAACATTTGAGAAAAAAATGTTTAAAAATCGGTGGATGAATTCATCCCCGATTCTAAACCTAACTAAAACTTACATACCACTTCGGTGGTACGGAGGAAACAAATGGCAGATTTCGAAAAGATTAAGTCTATTATCGTTGAGCAACTTGGAGTGGATGAGTCAGAAGTGACTCCTGAAGCACACTTCATTGATGACCTTGGTGCAGACTCTCTTGACACAGTTGAACTCGTTATGGCTCTTGAAGAAGAGTTTGGCGTTGAAATTTCCGATGAGGATGCTGAAAAGATCCAAACCGTCGGAGACGTAATTAAGTTCATCGACACTCTAAAGTCCTAATTGACTAGACCTCCGGGTTCTTTAGGGAACTCGGAAGTCTTTCTTCCATTCCTTTTATCAAAATCCTTTGATAAAAAAAAAACACAATCAGAATCAAAATAAGACTGATCCTAAGAATAGAAAGGATCCTTCTCTACTTGCGTCCGAGCTTGGTTTAAAATTTAATAAACCTTCTTATTTAGAAATCGCATTCATACATAGTTCTTTTCGGAACGAAAATCCACAGTACAAAGAAGACAATGAAAGACTTGAGTTCTTAGGAGATTCAGTTCTCGGACTCGTGGTCGCAAAATATTTATACAGGACAAATCCTTCTGCAAATGAAGGAGAACTTTCCAGAAAAAAAGCAACCTTGGTTTCTACAGCAATGTTAAACGGACTCAGCGAAAAACTGGGACTGACTTCTTACGTTTTATTAGGAAGAGGAGAAGGTCAGGGGGGCGCCCAAAAAAAATTGGGGGCAAACCTATTCGAATCTTTGGTCGGAGCTATTTATTTAGACCAAGGAATGGAAGCTGCGGAGAAGTTTATACTCCAACATCTTATAGATTACGTTAAAAATTCCGATAAGGTAAGAGAGGCCACGGATTATAAATCCATCCTCCAGGAAATTTGCCAAAAAAAATTCAAACTTCTACCTTCCTACAGATTACTAAAAGAGATAGGCCCGGATCACGAAAAGACATTTTACGTTAGTGTATCCATCCGGGACAAATACTCCGCGGAAGGTAAGGGAAAGAATAAAAAGTTCGCGGAACAAGACGCTGCGAAACAATTATTAAAGGCCTTAAAGATCAAGGTTTAATGAAATCTAATATGGAATTCTTTTTTAAAAAGAAAGGTTTAAGGGTCAGAGTGGCCGCTTTGATCCGAAATCGTAAGGGAGAGATCCTTCTTTTGCAGCAAAAAAAGAAGGATGCCTATTATTGGTTATTGCCGGGCGGGGGAATTGAATTCGGAGAAAGTGCGGAAGACGCTCTGAAAAGAGAATTAAAAGAAGAACTTTCTTTGGATATCACCAGTGCAAATTTTCTATTCTTGAACGAGTCCATAGATCCCAAGGGGAATCGTCATCTTCTTCAGTTGGTGTTCTTAGCCACCGTTAAAAAACAAGATCCGGAAGTGAACCTGAAAGAGAAAGCGATCACTGGATTCGGCTATTTTCCTTTGGGTGCGGTTTTAGAAATGGATATAAGACCGGATATTAAGGATTTTCTTTCTTCTGGAAAATACAAACCGGCTCCTTTTATACGAAGCCAATGGGTATATGATAAATGAATCCTATCCGGGAAGTACAGATTAGAGCATTTTCAAAAGAATATAAAGTTCAGATCCACTCGGATTTCAGAGGTCTCGGAGAAACGATCAAAAGATTCTATCCCGTTTCTTCCATATTTATACTTACGGAAAGAAAACTTTCGGGATTGTTTTCCAAATTTTACGAATCGGAACTTTCCAATCTAGGAATTCCACACCACGAAATTTATATTAAAGGCGGGGAGAAGAATAAACATATTCTTCGCACTGCAGAAGTTTATAATAAACTGATAGAGCTCGGAGCAGACCGTAAAAGTTTGATCCTTGCGCTGGGTGGCGGAGTGGTAGGTGATTTTGCGGGATTTATCGCCTCCACATTCCAGAGAGGGATTCGTTTCGCTCAAATTCCTACGACTTTACTTGCTTCAGTAGATTCTTCTGTGGGTGGAAAAGTTGCAGTGAATGCCGATCTTGGGAAAAACATGATCGGCTCCTTCTACCAACCTGAGTTTGTATATTTACCTTTGATCGCATTGTCTACATTGCCTAAAAGAGAATGGAGATGCGGAATGGCTGAGATCGTAAAACACGGTCTTTTGTCAGGAGGAGAATATCTGGAGAAGGTCCGCTCGAACGATAAATCCGTCTATGACCATACTTCTCCTGAACTATTGGAATTGATTGTGGGTTCTATTTTATATAAGGCTAATATAGTTTCCCAAGATGAAAGAGAAACCGGTTTAAGAAAAGTTTTGAACCTGGGGCATACTACCGCTCACGCGATAGAGTCTCTTACGAATTACAGAAGGTATTCTCATGGAGAAGCAGTTTCTATCGGATTATTGACTGCGATCATACTTTCCGTAGAAAAACAAGAACTGGATGTCTCTTGGATAGAAGGTCTGAAAAAGATCCTGAAAGCATATGATCTTCCATATCACGACAAAAGTAAATCCACTCAGGTAGCAAAACATACTCTTCATGATAAGAAGAATGTGGGTAATTCGGTTCGATTCGTTCTTCTTCAATCCCCTGGAAATCCGATTTGGGATATTCCTGTCGAACTGAATGAGATCGCTTCTGCATTTAGAAAACAGAAGAAGATGGATTAGAATTAACCTTGCCTTGGCTTAGAGTTTCTTTAGCCTGGGTCCTCTCGTTATGGAAGAAATACTCCGACTCATAAATCCGATTTTCCTTCTAAACTCTAAGGAAAGAACCATTACGGAAGAGTTCGTTCTGGTCGTATATTTTATCCTGACCTTGATCATCGTTTACAAAACTTTCGTTTTGAGTTTCGATCGGATCAGTCCTCCTGCGGATAATTCGGTTCGTTATAACCGAAGAAGAGTGACGCGGATCTTATTCGTGGTTGTGGGAGCAGTGTCCCTTCTGCCCGTAATTTTTTCCGGACTATCTTATCTGCCTACAGTAATGGGTCTTGCGGGAGCGGGTATAGTGATCTCCTTAAAAGATATCACTTTAAATTATGTGGGATGGTTACTTATTCACGGTAGTAACGGATTTGAAGTAGGGGACCGGATCGAGATTGAAGGTATCAAAGGAGACGTGGTCAATATAGGGATCAATCGTTTTACTTTGATGGAGTTGAGTCCCGATCCTAAATCGGAACAATCCACGAATCGTTTGGTGCATCTTCCGAATCATACGATCATTCTTCATAAAGTATATGTAGTGAAGGAAAAAATGGGATTCGTTTGGGATGAATTCAGGATTAAGATCCCTTATAGTGAGAATTGGGAAGCTACAGAAAAGTTACTGAATGGGATTTTGAAAAACGGATCTATAATAGACCAACATAAAATAGATTATTCAGTTAGAGAGCTTTCTAAAAATTATCTAGTTAGACTCGGAACAACTACTCCGATCGTATATATGACCATCGAGGAGGGAGGGGTATTATTCTCTCTTCGTTACCTCACTCATATCAAAGAAAAAAGGAACCAGAAGGCAAGGATCTCCAGAGAAGTCCTGAAAGAATTTGCTGAAGCTGGGATCAAGATCCTTTAATCTATTTTAAGCAATCTCGGACCGGAGCCGTAAAACAAGACCGGAGAGATCACTACCCAAACCAATATCAAGATCCAAAATTCTCCTGTGAAAATATTATGGACCTTTAGAAAATCCTTATATGGATTTTCTGAAACCCGCAAGAACATTAGAAATTCAAAAAGATCCGTCATAAAACACCATACAAGTCCGATCGAAAAAGCATGAGTCCTGCTTTTAAACGGCCATTTTCTGGAAACGTATAATATGGGCACCGAGATCAGAAAGAGTCCGGTAAAAACGGAGATCTGGTGGGAAAGATGTTCTTCAAAAAAATCCTTATAGGCCAATTCTCGTATGGCCGCATTCAATAATGCGGCTAAAAGAAGAAGGAACCAACTCAGAATATATTTGATCATGATAGGTTTTTATCGTATTTTATAAATTTGTAAAAAATCTACGGACTTAGCTTCTCCTCCCGGGGCTCCGGAAAGAATCACAACTATATCTCCTTGGACCAACATTCCATCTTCCGGAAGTTTAGTTTCCATATAACGGATCATATCAAAGAAAGTTTCCATGAACGGCATAACATAAGGTTGAACACCTCGATATAATTTCATCTTTCTTGCAGTCGCTAAATAAGGAGTAAAGGAAAGAATGGGAACCTTAGGTCTCATCTCTGAAGTGATAAGTGCAGAATATCCGCTTCTTGTAAAATTCACGATCGCTTTTGCATTGATACTATGAGCTATCTCTCTTGCAGCAGAACCAAGTGCGGCTCTTTCTATTTCTAATTCGGATTTTTTTAAATTCCAATGGATCTCGTAGATTCGATCTAAGTTTTCAGTTTCTCTTAGGATCTTTGCCATCATCTCTGCGGATTCCACAGGATATTTTCCACTCGCGGATTCTCCGGATAACATCACTGCATCTGTTCCGTCCATCACCGCATTTGCAACATCACTTGCTTCTGCTCTGGTAGGTCTTGGATTGTCCACCATGGACTCCAACATTTGTGTCGCTGTGATCACGGGTTTTCCCGCGCGGTTCGCTTTATAGATAAGTTCTTTTTGTAAAACCGGGACTCTTTCCGTTTCCACTTCGACACCTAGGTCACCTCTTGCGATCATGATCCCGTCTGCCGCTTCTAAAATTTCATCTATATTACGGATCGCTTCCGGTCTTTCTATTTTAGCGATGAGTCCTGTTTGGGTGCCTCTCATCATCTCTCTGGCGAGTTCTAGGTCTGAGGCTCTTCTTACGAAACTTAATGCGACGTAATCCACCCCTAAATTTAATGCAAACTTCAGATCCGATAGATCTTTTTCGGAAAGTGCCGGAGCTGAGATAGGAGTTCCAGGCAAATTAATTCCTTTGTTGCTTTTTAGAATTCCTCCGATTATAACTTTTAAAACGGCTTCTTTGCTTGATTTGGATTCGACTTCTAGTACGAGTTTACCGTCATCTACTAATAGTTTGTCTCCCGAACGAAGATCTTCTATCATGGCAGGGTAGGTAGTGCCGACCGCCTCGGAATCTCCTAAGTATTCCGCGTCGGGTAAAAGTCTGATCTTGTTTCCCTTTTCTAATTCGATTTGGGGAACCCGGAGTTTTCCGGTTCTGATTTTTGGTCCTTGTAGATCCGCCATGATACCTAGAGGAACGCCGGATTCGGATTCGCATTTTCGCAAAGTTTCAAAAACTTTTTTGTGAACTTCGTGAGTGCCGTGAGAGAAGTTCATTCTCGCGATATCCATTCCGGCTCGGAGAAGTGCGGTGATAGTATTTTCATCTGAGGAAGAAGGACCGATGGTGCAGACCATTTTGGTTTTTTTTTCCGGGCTAAACATGAATGGGAACCTCCGAAAATTTGGACGTATTTAAGAATGCTATTTCGTTCTTTACGGGGCGAAACGGAAGGGTAAGCTTGGGAAAAAAAAGGCACACCCAATTGCGCCAACAGTTAGAACGGCTCGCTCTAGTTTATCATCCGGAATACAATATGGACCTTGGTCCTCACGTATTCCCCGCACGTAAATACGCAATGATATACAATCAAGTCAAGGAAGATCCGAAACTTTCTTCTTTGCCTGCCCTCCAACCGGCCCCGGTCGGAGAGGAAGAATTAAGCCTAGTCCATACTCCGGAATTCATTTCAGATTTTATGAATTTGAGATATACGGATCGGACCATGTATTCGGAGCTTCCCCTCAACCAAACCATGGTCAGAAGTTTTTGTCTGGGAGTGGGAGGCACCATTCTCGCGACCGAGATGACCGAAAATTATAAATACGTATATCATATCGGTGGGGGATTCCATCACAGTATGCCCGATCGTGCAGAAGGTTTTTGTTATCTGAACGACGCAGCGATCGCGACGAAACTTTATCTGCAAAAATATCCGGAGCGAAAGGTTTTATTTATAGATCTGGATCTTCATCAAGGAAATGGGAACGCTAGAATTTTCCAAGGAGACCCTTCCGTTTGGACTTTTTCCATGCACCAAGAAGAGTTATATCCTAAAAAAGAGAAGTCCAATCTGGATATACCTTTGGACAACGGGACTAATGACAAAACATATCTTTCCCGTTTGCAAGAAGGTTTGGATAAGATCCAAAAAGAATTCAAACCGAATCTGATCTATTATTTTGCGGGCGCAGATCCTTTCGAAGATGATTCTTTAGGAGATCTAAAGCTCACTTTCGACGGATTGAAGGCAAGGGATAAAATGGTGAAAACTTTTGCGGATTCTTTGGATATTCCTGTGGTGGTTATGCCCGCAGGCGGTTATGCAAGGAACTTCAATGATACGGTTCGTATTCATTTTAATACGATCAGGGTTTTCGCATCCTTAATTTAATTACATGAGTATATTTTCCGGTTCAGATAAATCCACATCGGGTCAGAGTTATATCGATCCAGAGGCATTAGGTCTCATAGATGTAAATAGGGAATTCAAAACACATTTAGGGATAGAAGACACTCTATTCAATAGATTCTCCGCCAAAGAAGTGCACGAACTTTTGGAACAATCCGGAATGTTCGAAATGTTACAGTTCAGAGGATTCCAGAAAACTAAATTAGAGATCCATGGAATTTCAGAAGTAGATAATCGTATTTATATCAAAACGGAAGAGAATGAAATTTTAGTCCATATGCGTTTAAAATTCTCCGATTTTCTTTTCAAAAAGATAAACGAATCTTTTCCCATGATCTATATAGATTGGTTATTAAGCCAAAACGTAAGGCTCGGGAAATTAGGAGAAAAGAAAAAACTATTCGAGGGCCAGGAATATCCAGGCCTGAATATTATGAACGAGATCACTTCTTTTATCCGTTTACTTTCCGGAAAAATCGGGGCAGCGGGAGCTTTTAATATTCCCGAATATTTTCACGACGCAGTTCTATTTCATAAAAATTTCAGATACTTAGCTCCTGAAAAAGAAGGAGAATTTAGGGCTCTACTCAGATGTTTTAAAAAAGAAAACCTAAGATCTCTCTCCGGAGCCATCCATTCCGGAAAAATTTTAGACAACCAGACCTCTGCAGTATACTCCTGGAGTTACGGAGAAATGGTGTCCGCGACCAATCCGTACCTCGAAAAATCCTTGTTTGACGAACAGTATGATTCTATGGTTGCCAGAATTTCCGAGACCAGGGAATTTTCTAGGATCGATTAGATGACATCAATTACGATTAAACCTGAAATTCTGATCATAGACGATGATCGGGATGTAGGAGAAGCCCTAGAAATTCTTCTCTCCAAATTAGGTTACAATTCTACTTTTTTTGATTCAGTGGAGAAGGGTAAGGAATATTTCGAAAAAGAATCCAACCCGATCGTCTTCTTAGACATCCACATGCCAAAAACCAGCGGGTTGGATGTCCTACCTTATTTCAAAAATTTGAATCCTGCCACTCAGGTCATTATGATGACCGGAGAAAGAGACATCAATAATGTGGTGACTTCTCTCACTCATAAGGCTTCCGATTTTCTTTTAAAACCATTTTCTCTACAAACAGTTCGTATTGCGGTCCAAAGAGCATTGGATTATTATACTTTGCTAAAGGAGAAGGAAGCTAGGGATGAAAATATCCTGAGAGATCTAAGACTCGCTTCTAAGATCCAAAAAAAGATACTTTCTGTTCCTGTAATCTCTCCCTTAGAAGTGGTTGTGGATAATACTCCGGCTTCTTTCGTGAGCGGGGACTTTTATGTTCTTTCTAAAATAGGGAATAAGGTAATGGCCCTACTCGGAGACATCGAGGATCATGGAGTCACTTCTGGACTTATAGGACTTCTTATGACAAGTATCGCAAGAGAAGCTTATAAAGAAAGCCAGGACCCTTCTAATGTTCTTAAAAGAATGAACCTGGAACTTTCCCAAGAGATAGGAACTCATAGTTTAACTGCTGCAGTTGCAGTGATCGATCTGGAAAAAAAGACAATCTGTTATGCGAGGGGAGGCCATCCTTTCCCTGTTCTATACCAGGCTGCCGGACAAAAACTACTGAACGAAAAATCGGGACAATTACTCGGGATCATGGATGCACTGGAATTCGAGTCTCATGAGATCTCTTATGAATCCGGAGATGTTTTGTTCTTATACAGTGATGGGTTATTAAACAGCCTTTCCAGTCCTCTATTCAAAGAGTTGGAAGAGGTCCGCAAAAAGGGCCTGAGCATAGAGGATTACCAGGAAGCGATCCGCACTTTCAGTAAGGTAAGTTTGCCTACTAGAGAATTTAGGGATGATTCCAGTTATTTACTTCTGAGGCTCTAATTTCGTTTCCGATACATTCGGCTTTGCTCCGGGAAAGGTCCCTTTCCGGATATTAAAAAATAGTAATTCAGGCAAGGAGAAGAATGCGGACTGGAGTCCGTTTTGTAATCTTCTCCCTTTGTCGAATGGGCTAGTGAATATCCCGACTGTAAAATTACCGATCCCCCAGCCTAAATTTACGATCCCATAAATCGGTCTGAGTAAAACTATATCATCCGTAAAAAACACAAACATATGATCATCCGGATTGCTCCTATAAATACTGGAGCTAAAAACATTGGATTCTTTTAAATAAGTTCTCAATTTGGGATTAGATTCGTACAATTTTTTCAAAGCTACCTTTCTATGAGAAAGCTCTATTGTTTCCTCTTTTACATTCCATTTTTCAGTAATGGAATCATAGGCGATAAACGGGATAAAAGTGAGAGAAGAGTGGGGATCTATCCTTTTTCCAAGAACTATTCCGTATTCCTTCTCATTTAAGATAAATTCTAAGGAGTCAAAAATTTCGGATGTGCAGTTTTTGGTGATCAGTTTGAAAGTATAAAAACGTTTCAGATTATCATAATATGTTTCTTCTTCTTTTTCGGAGCGGGTTAAATATTCTGAGATAATTTCTGATTCAGGAGTAGGGAAAGAAAATACAGAATTTCCGGAAAGATCGGGAGAAAGTCGATCAAAAGTATTTCGGATCGAAATTCCTCTACTTAATCCTGTTCTCAATTCCCAGTCCCGATTTTCTAGATCTTCCCATATAAGATAATTTTCTTCCGTAAGGTTTTCGGATTTTATCCTTTTTTCTCTAAAAGTTTTAGAAGCTTCTAATAATAGATCCGAACTTGCTTCCACACTTTTTTTATCCTTGGACCAAGTGGTTGGAGTGATTTGGGACACTGATTCAGGGAAGGTCACTAAAAAGAAAAGTTTACCTTCTTCTATACTTTTTTCCAAAACTAAAAATCTGGCCAGATTGACTAGAACGCTATGACCCCAATTCGAATTTTCCTCTTTGATGAGTTCTATAATGGAAAGTTTTAATGAGTCGCGTAATAAGATTAGTTTTGTTTTTTCTTCTTCGCTTAAAGAGGTTCCGGAAGAAAGAAAGATTGTTTCAGGATCTAGGGAATATCCTAAATCCAGGATTTCTAAAACGGAAAGTTTTTCTAATCTGGGTAAAAACCAGGAAGAAATTCCTTCTTTATAAAACGGATACGTTCCGTTTTGGACAGCCGGCGCCTCAGAGAATGTCGCAAATTTTTCTTCGGTATATGCAGAGTTTAATTCTTTTTTGATCTGAGTTCGTATCTTCCCGAGCCAACCTTTTCCGAGTATGGAATTCAGTTCTTCTTTTAAAGAGAAAAGTTTGGTTCCTTCTTCTTTTTTAAAATAGCCGAATGTCCTGATCTTTATATTCTTTTCCGGTTTTTGTATTTCTTTTAGGAATTGTACATCCGCTCGAATGGATTCTAAATTTTTAAGATGTTTGAATTGGATCAATGCCAGTTTTTCAAATCCGGTTCTGATCTTATCCAGATCTTTTTCTGAGATTTCTACTCTTGCAATCTTACTGGTTCGATTGGAATAAGTATTATAAGAATAGGAAAATCTTTCGTAGGATTCTCGAACTACTCTGAATATTTCGTCCGGATAATATTGAAAATGGATGACTGTATCATCGAATCTAAGTGCAGAATGCCCACCGCTGGATTGCCCGGTGTTTGCATCCACATAGATAAAATCTAAATAGTTGTTTTCAGAGCGGAGATTAGAAAAAGGGAGAAGTAAAAAAAGAAGATATAAGCAACCCTGTTTAAAGGGCCGCTTATATATATTCGATCTCAAATTAGAGGGAAAGATAGCCTCTTTCCAGAGCTTTTGCAATCTCAGGTTTGAAGTTTATGTTTGCAGCAAAACTTTTAAAACCTTCTTCGCTTACTCCCGCTTTTTTGAGTCCTCTTCCGATGGAAACATAAGTGCTCTCTGAATTTTTCCAGTTAATCACTCCGTTTTTAGAAGCGAGTTCTGCTAAGTCAGATTCAAATTCGGAAGAACGAGTGGATCCGGTTTGTAAATAGAAAGCGGTTAGGTTCTCTACGTCTCTTTTATATCCTTTCTTTTCTGCAGCTTCGTCTTTGGAAGAAGAGGAAACGGAAGAAACTACGGATACCACAGCATTAGAAATACTTTGTAGTGAGTCCGAAGATTTAGAAAGTGAATTTGATATGGAATCTATAAAACAATTTTGGGAAAGTAGGATACCGAATATAAGTAAACCTGCTCCCAGAATTTTGTGAAAAAATTTCATTGATGTACCTCGTCTTTGATCTTCCTAATTTTGGAAGAAAGTTTCTGACACGTTCGCGCCTATTCTCTTCCCGATTTAAGTAAGAGTCAACTTTGTTTTCCGGAATATAGGACCACAGTGGACCAAGGTTCCATTTCAATTTTGAGAATTTTTTTACGGGAATCTATCTCTAAGGACTCCGGTTTTTTTCCAGTCCAATAATCAATAGAATTCTTTTTATCCCAAGGGAAGAATAAGGAGAGTGAGATCTCTTTCTTTTCGTTACTTGGATTCCAAATCCCTAAATAACCGGAAGGATTGTATAGAGCGCTCGGGAAAAACTCAGTTCCGAGTCCTACTGGAAGAGGGGTTTTACCTCTACACTTGGATTGGAGTGTTAAACTTTTTTGTAATAATTCAAGTCGATCTTCATTTACCAGCGAAAGATCGTCTGAAACGAATAACATTCCTCCAGACACGGACATGATACTTGCCATGATCTTTGTCTGGGCTTCCGTCATACTATTTTTCTTTTTACGAACTAACAAACAATCCGGATCATTTAACCAAAGTGTTCTATGCATAGAAGCTCTGGTGATATCATTGATGAGTGCTCTTTCCGTGCAGAGCCCGTTTCTATCTTTTACTAGGATCCTGGATTTTTCTCGATACCAGAAAGGTGCCACATCACAGGAAATTCTCATTGCATCAAATAGTCCGACAGATGGAAGCATTGGAGCTCCACAACCTAGGATGAATATATCTTTTCCGACTACTTTTCGGATGAACTTAATCGCTTCCGCATAACGAGTATGAGGCGATAAACTTCTGTCATAAGTCCAACCAGGAAGTAATGCAGAATACAAGAAATCCAGTTTTAGGTATTTGTATCCGTATTCTTTAACGATAGTTTTGAAGACCGTGGCTAAAAATTCTTTAGAAGCAGGGTGGGTCACATCTAAACTATAAGTATGATCTATTCCCCAATTTGGATTCCAAAGTGCAGGTACCGGATTTCCATCTCTGTCTTTTAAAACTGCTTCCGGAAATTTCTGGAAAAATTTGGATTTTTTACGAACTAGGAATGGAGCAAGCCAGATCCCAGGCATTAATTTTTCGGAACGGATTGCTTCTGCAAGTAAGCCCATTCCACCCGGAAAACGATCATTTGTTTCTAACCAGTCTCCAATCTCCGCTTGGTAACCATCATCAATTTGAAAAACTTTTAATCCTAGGTTTTTGGATCTAAGTTCTTTCAAATTTTGAAGAATGATCTTCTCTGAAATTTTGGTATAATAATGATACCAAGAACACCAACCTGTTGGGACCTGTGTTTCCGGAAGTTTTACTTTTAGATTTTTTGCAAGTTCTGCGAAATAATTTTTAATAAAGATCGCTTCGTCGCCTGTAAATTTGGAAACACGGATCTGGGTAAGTGGTAGTTTATTTCCTTTAAAATCTTCGAAGCGGAAGAAATCATATACTACTCTAATATCTCCGCTGAAAAAATCCTCCGCGCCTTTTTTGGAAGAAGGTGAGGTCAGAATTTTAAACTTAACTCCTTCTTCTCCTTTGGAAACTGCCCCAGCAAAAAACTTAGTGTCTTCGTTTTTAGGTAATAAGATAACGTAGGCTTCTGAGATCCAGTTACCTTCTTCTCCCGCATGTTCCGAGTAAACATTCTCTTGGGCATAATGTAAGAAACCTATTTTCGGAGCAATGTCTGCATCTTTTAGATCTTCTGCAGCGGAAAGACTCCAGGACTGGTATCCATGTCTGAAAATTTTTCCTTCTTTGATCCCATGAGAAGGAAGTTCCCACTCGAAGGTAAGGAGTTCTAAACCTGCAGGGGGCCTTCTTTCTGCTATCCATTCTAAAATGGGAGCATATGTGGATTTGCCCTGGGATTTGACTAATTTAAAGGAAAACTTATAATTCCCGCAATCACTCTTGGTCTCTGCTCTTCCTGCCGGGAACTCAAACTGAGACTTTTGTTCTTCTTCATAGATACGGGTTCGCAAAATTGCTTTCATTCTAGGACGATGGTTTACTGATTCGAAAGATAGAAAAGGAAAAAAACCGCCGGAGAGGCAGGACTTTTCTTGCGGACCTGAGATCCTATTCGATTATTTTGGCTTTATGGCATCTAACCGCGCGAACAATAAGCCGGATCTTTTTCCGGGCGATCTTTCAGAAGAGAGATTCAAAGAATATTTAGAAGACGATCATTTGGCAGTAGATTGCGAAATGATGGGTTTAAATCCAAGAAGAGATCGTCTTTGCGTGGTCCAAATCTGTGATTCCAAAAATAGAGTGAGCCTGGTACAAATTCTGCCCAACCAAACGGAAGCTCCTCTACTCAAGAAATTATTCGAAAATCCTGATATTATAAAAGTATTCCATTTCGCTAGGATGGATACTTTATTCTTAAGATACAGACTTGGGATTTTAACCAAGGGAGTTTTTTGTACTAAGATTGGATCCAAGCTTGCTCGCACTTATACAGACAGACATGGTCTGAAAGATATTATCAGAGAATTTTTCGACGAGACCTTGGATAAAAAAAATCAGTCCTCCGATTGGGGTGCTCAAAGTTTAACTAAGGATCAGATCGAATATGCATCCGGAGATGTTTTATTCCTGATCTCTCTTTCCCAAAAACTTACTCAGATATTGATTCGAGAAGGAAGATATGAACTCGCACAAGAAGCGTTCCAATGTCTTCCCGTATTCAATCAGATTGATTGGCTCCAAATGGAGAATTTATTCGAACATTGAAAAAGAAAATTTCCAAAACCTTTCTTTGCCAATCTTGCGGACAGGAATTTTCCCGTTGGGCAGGTAAATGTGAATCCTGTGGAAAATGGAATACGATCGTAGAAGAATCGGGAGGGGATCGTTTTTCCTCTTCTCCCAGTTATAAAAAATCCGCAGTATATAAAGAACCTGTTCCTATAGATTCGATTCCTTCCGATGATACAAAACGTCTGAGTTCGGGGCTTTCCGAATTGGATTTGGTTTTAGGCGGAGGACTTGTTCCTGGAAGTTTGATCTTAGTAGGTGGAGAACCTGGAGTAGGTAAGTCCACACTCATCTTAGAGATCAGTAGAAGTATGATCTCTCAAGGCAGAAAAATTTTATACATTTCCGGTGAAGAATCTGCGGCTCAAGTGGGTTTAAGAGCGGCGCGGATGAATGTTCTATCAGAGAATCTTCTTCTTTCCTCCGAAACATATGCGGAGAATATTTCCGCGATGGTCGAGGATATTGCCCCCGATCTGGTATTTGTAGATTCGATCCAGACTCTTACGAGAGAAGCACTTCCCAACCAAGCAGGAACAGTTACACAACTTAGAGAATGTACACAGGTTCTCTTGGAAACCGCAAAGCGTACCGGAATCCCGATTATAATGACAGGACATATTACTAAGGATGGAGCGATCGCAGGTCCTAAGGTATTGGAACATTTAGTCGATACGGTATTGTACTTCGAAGGGGACAAACTGAATTATTTCAGACTTCTTCGTGCCGTAAAAAACAGATTCGGCGCAGTGGGAGACCTTGCAGTTTTCGAAATGTTGGAATCCGGCTTAAAAGAAGTAAAAGACAGACAAAGAGTATTTATCAGTTCTCTCACGGAAGGAAAAAGTGGATCGGTCATCAGTTCTGTTGTAGAAGGAAGCAGAGCTCTCAGTGTAGAAGTCCAAGCCTTGGTAAGTAGGACAAATTATTCTCAAGCAAGAAGAATGGCAGAAGGTCCCGACACTCGAAGACTCATACTCCTTGCGGCAGTTATCGAAAAATACTTGGGACATACATTATCAGAATGTGATATATTCGGGAACCTGGCAGGAGGATTGCAAGTGGACGAACCAGCACTCGACCTTGCGATCTGTGCTTCTATACTTTCCAGTTATACTGAAAGACCTGTTCAATCAGGATTTGCAGTCATTGGAGAAGTAGGATTATCCGGAGAAGTTCGTTCTGTGGGGCAAGTTTCCCTTCGATTAAAAGAGCTGAAAGGTGTAGGGATAGAAACCGTATTTCTTCCTAAAGGAAATCTGGCAGAGCTTGAAAAAATTCCCGGAATGGAGATCGTAGGGATTAGCGCTCTAAGGGAATTAGAAGGTCTGTTTAAGTGAAATCGCGGGTTTTAAATAATCCGTTCTCGCGTGTCTTGTATATTATAAAATTATTATATACTATTTTTCTGTTTATCCTTTATAATTCGATTGCCCTTGCTTTTTTTACTGTGCCCATTTCTGCCCAAGAGCTAGACCCACTTCTGCGCCAGCCTTGGTTTTCCGACCAAGAAAAAAAAGAAGAACTACTCTATAATAGGCTCCAAACTGCTTTTCGTTTAAGCGCACATTATGTTTGGAAAACGGACTCCAGATCTCGCAATTATCGTTTTTATAAGGACGGAAAGGTGGAGATGATCCTGGATCGGAATTATAAAGAAGTATTTCCGAACAGACAAGAATTGGATCTACATTATAGCGAGGCGGAAAGTTTGCAAAAACATGCAAATCCGTATTCTGCAATCCGACTCTTGAAAGGTTCCATGTACTGTTATCGATTGAGATATGGAAAACTGGTACCGGAAGGTTATGAAAAAACAGCAAAACTTCTGGGAAAATTTTTAGACCAATATGCGCATAAAGAAAAAGAGCTGCAAAGGTTTACGGATCCATTCGGTTGTTGGACACCTGAAGTTTTAAAGATCAGAAGTTCGGACTTTGCATATTCATTCGATCTTCCTCCCGATCTGACTTATTTATTTCCAGACGAGGACAGGGAGTTTTCGGGAGAAGATCCGGATTATCTTTGGCAGGTGCATAGATTCTACCAAAACTTTCCGGTAGAAGGAGGACCTTCTACTTGGGAAAAAGAATATAGAAAGAGTAGCGAAGGGATCTTATTTTTCCGACCGGATCGGATCGTATTCACTGTCGGAACTACACTTCATTTTCATCCTTCAATCTTTAATGCACAGAACTACTATCTAATTTGGGACTCACTTAGAGGGATTAATTCCAGGACAATGAGAGAATGGAATTATCTTCGTAAAAAAGAAGGGGATCTATATAGAACGAGTTTCGATTTTGTGGGAGAAGATGGTCGCAAGAGCCAAATTATAGTTTTGGAAAAATTTTATTTAAGAGGGACCAGGGGAATACTATTCTCTTTGGCCTATCCAAGCAAATTAGAGGCCTTAGGCACAAAAATCTGGAGTGGATTTTCTTCCTCTGTCGTCGTAGAATAGGAGGGAATGTTTGCCTTAGTCAAAAACTGGGAAAACCAAAAACCTAAAAAACCGGAACCTCCTTGGAGATTACTTGGTTTAGGTCTTCTATTTGTAAATGGAATGGCCGCACTTTTCTTACCGATAGGTCTTTTCGGGACATTGATCTCCACGATCGCCTGCCTTGGTTTTTTATTTCTTCCCATGTTTTTTATGACCCTAAGGCTGACCAAGTTTTACGGAAATAGTATATTCTTCGCATTATTCCTGGGCTTTATCTCCGCACCTGTTTCTGCGCTCTATCTTAGCCATGCATTCGGCTTCTTCCTGGGGTTAAAATCCCCGGAACAGACTATCTTTCAGAAAGAAAGCGGTGTTTCCAATTCTCATATCTATAGATTCACGGATTCCAAGTTTTTGTATAAATACCAGGTCACTAAGACCACTCCTGGCTCTATTAAGAAAACATTGTATTTCCATGTGGCACCCTGGGTTTCATCCGATTGGAAAGAAGGTGACGAGGTCCTGACCTGGGCAGTCTGCCCACAATTCTCCGAAAAAGTATGCGATTGGGAGAAGCAGAACGCGAGGGTAGGGCAGTCTCTGTCTCATTCGAATATCGCAGGGTTGAACTCATATTATGCGGAGGCCATTCTGGAAGCCTGTAAAAAGTTCGGTTTCGATCTTCCCAAAAATCCTAGGATCCTTCTACCGATCTCGAATCCGGAAGAAGTTTTGTTCAATATGGGAGTCCTGGGACTTGCAGGCCTTCTCGCCTTAAACTATATCTGGATCATCGGGATCCTTGTATGGAATAAGAGGAAACATTAGTTATGTCGCTTAAAAGGGCGGAGGGTGTAGGCGGCTTTTCGGTTGAAGGGTGGAATTTTTTCGATTTTTTCTCCCGAACCGCAAAAAACTTTTTACTTGGCTAATTTTGCAACTTAGGCTACCGATATTTATACACAGAGACGGGAAGGAGAAATCTATTTGGACCCCGAAATCCTAACGGAGAAGGTCGCCACCCAGAACAAAAAGTTCCTGGTAGATCTAAAACGGAATGAGAACGGATACTATTTAAAAGTTTCCGAATGGTCCAATAGCAAAAAATCTTCCATATTCATTCCGGCAGAAGGTGTCGGAAAGATGATCGAGGTATTACGTAAGTTCCAAGACCTGATTCAGGATGGAGATATTACGGAGATCCCTCCCTCTCAGAATTAGATTGGATTGCACTAAATCTTTAGGAGATGTTCTCATGGGGAAAAAGACGTACTTATTAGCTAGCGTTCTCTTTTTCTTGGCGATTACCGGAACTTCCGGTCAGCAGCCAGCGGGAGGGAACCAAGGCGGTGGTCAAGGCGGCCAAGCACCGGATCCCCTCGAGAAAATTATACTCGAAAACTTCGAGGAGTCCGAAGACTGGAGAGCTAAGTCTACTACTCCCCTGGGAGAGACTAAAACTCTTAAGATGGTTCAAAGAGGTCTGATCCGTGACGTGTTCGACGAGAATACTGTTCCGGATAATGGTGGAGACCAATTAGAAAAGAACCATATCCTCGGAATCAAAACTCATTATACCGATAGAGGATTCGATCGTGTAGAAGTTTTCCCTCCTCACGAATATATCGTAAAAGGAAAAGCTCGCCAGATCTCTATTTGGGCTCTGGGAAGAAAATTCCGTCATACTCTATTTGTTAAACTGAGAGACTATAGAGGAAAAACCCATAATATCAGAATGGGTCGCTTGGATTATTTCGGTTGGAGAAAATTAACTGCAACTGTTCCAGGATTCGTTCCTCAAAGTACCAGATTTGCATTATTGGATAAGAACCTAAGATTCGTTTCCATTTTCGTGACTTCCGATGTTCATGAAGTGGGCGGAAGCTTCTACTTTTATGTAGATGATTTAGAAGTTCGTGCCGATAAATCTGATACGAAGTATCCTGGTTCTGAAATTAAGGACAATTGGTGATATTACTCCGGTAGGACACGTATGAAAAACCTCAGCAAAAAAACTAAAATCACCGCGGCAGTAGTAGTAGGTATTTCTTCCATCCTTCTTCTCGGGACCGTGAGCGCGCAATTTATCAAAAAGAAAAAAGGTGGGATCGAATCTCCTACCGGAATCGACGTAAGTGGAATGGAGTTACGCTCCATCACTGTAGAATCTTGGGATAATCCTCCAGGTGCTGCCCCTTATGGTTGGGAAGTTGCTACTGATAAAGATACTCTTGTTCCTCAAGGACAACAAGGTCAATATCAACCTACTGCTTCCAATGCCCAAGCATTGAGAGAAGTTAAACTTCTTCCTGGAAAACCTGGAGATATCAAGAACGTAGATGCTGGAACTGGAAAAGTTTTGGGAGTGAAGTTCGCATTCACTTTCCCAGGAGATAACTCAGTAAGTATCCGTCCTCCTCGCACTCCTGAATACGAGATCACTCGTAAAATGGCTTATTTGGACGCGAACAATAAAAGAAAAGAATTCAAGATCTATGGTGTTGAATTCCCAGGGATCGTAAAAGCGGTTTCTGTTTGGGTTTGCGGTCGTGGTAACGAGTATAACCTAGAGGGTTGGTTAGAAGACTGGAAAGGTGACTCTCATATCTTCCAATTTGGAGATCTGGACTTTATCGGTTGGAGACCTCTTACTTTTGAAATTCCTCCGGGAGTTCCTCAAGACGTAAACTCTTTCCCTCAAGTGAAGACACTTGTATTCAAACAATTTAAAATTCGCTCTCGTAACGATACGAGTGGAGAAACTGTTTACCTCTTCTTTGATGAGCTAAGAGTTCTTTCTGACGTATTCGAAGTTCACTTCGACGGAGCATCTATCGACTTCGATGCGGATGATTGCCGCTCTAAACGTAAGTTGGATAAGATGTTGAAAGTGAAAGCTGAGAAAGAATGTGAAGGTGGTGGAAACGGCAAGTAAGCCTTTCCCACAATCCGACTCTAACGAAAACGCGGGACTCTCCCGCGTTTTTTGTTTTAAGAGCCGCAGAGTTTTATTGCACGCGGAGACGCAAAGGCACAGAGGGAGCTTTTGAGTATGTAGGACCAAAACCTTTGCGACTTAGCGACTCTGCGTGAGAAATAAAAGCCAAAATGACTCCCTGAGTGATAAGTAAAGCCGCTCTGAACCTCTTCTCTCCAAATTCTAGTTTACGTATAAGCCTAAGCTGCTATAATTGATCTGAAAGGGCTCTTAAGAGACAAAAAAACCGCCCATCCGAACCTATTTTTGAATGCCGACCCCGTCGGCGGAGTAATTCCTATGTCTAACGAAACTGCGACAACCGCGGAAACTAAGCCTGCCAGCGAACTGGACAAGCTGACTTCTCTTTTTAACGAGGAGATTTATGTACGCTCGGACGCAAATTCCATTCCAGCATCTAAATTTAAAATTTACGACGATCTTATAGAATCCTTTCAATCATCCGGGCTTATAGATTCATCTAAAACCAAATTAGAAGAACATCTTGCTGATCATCCTGAAAGTATTTCTGCAAGATACATGCTTGGATTACTTGGACTACAAAAAGGAAGTATAGACGCTGCTTCTTATTTCAAGACTTTACTGGATTCCTTCAAACAAGCCAGCAAATGGGTCATCATTGAACATATCACTGATAATATTTTAAAATTCGGAGAGGATCGTTATGCTCTTCGTTTTAAAGCAGAAGCTCTTGAAAAACTAAAGAAGAATAAAGAGCTGAAGCCTATTCTGGAAAAACTTGCAAAACAAGATCGCAAGAACCCGGAAATCGCTAAAAAATACGCATTAGCAATTCTTGATGAAAACAAAGAGAAAGCAGTCGCTTATCTAAAACAAGCGATCGAAACTTTCGCAAAAACTAAAGAGTATGTGCAGTTCGAAGAGATCTGGCCTATTTTCGTAACCAATAGTTACGACGATATCCAGTTCGTAGAAAAGATAGAACGTATCCTTTTAGGCCACCGCGAAAAGACCCGCCTTGCCGGTTATCTTTATCCTCTAGTAGAGCCGTTCAAGATTACGGAAGATTGGGACCGAGTGATCTATCTTTTGAAAAAGATCCTAGATCATGAACCTGTTTCCAATAAAGCAAGAAACGAACTGATCAGAGTTTATAAACTGAAATATGCCAACCACAGCTTGTTGGAAGATTTCTTAAAAATGTCCGAGTTAGGAAATAACAGAAAGCCTGTTAAGGTTTGTATTTCCAACTTCGAAAGAAACATCGTATTCGATACCGGTAACTACGTTCTTCATAGAAACTGGGGAGTAGGTAAGATCGTTTCCATTTCGCCTAACGGAGATTCTATCTTCGTAGACTTTAAAGATAAAAAAAATCATAAACTTTCCATCCAGATGGCGATCACCAGTTTGAAACCTCTGAAAGGAGATCATATCTGGGTGAGGTTCTATGAAGATAAAGCTTCCGTTGTCTCTTTATTCGAGACTGATGTTCCTGGCTTCTTTAAGGAATTATTAACTTCTTTCGAAAACCATATGTTGGTTGCGGAAATGAAGGCGGAGATCGCAGGAAAATTTATCCCGGTAGTCGATTGGTCGAAATGGTGGAACAAAGCAAAGAATGTTATCAAAAAAGAAGATAACCTGGGCTTTAATCCTAAGAAAAAAGACGAACTTTGGTATAGAGAAAAACCGATCACTTACGCCGAAGAATTGACCGAAAAATTCAACGCGAATGCGGATCCTGCTAAACGTTTAGACATCGCTATCGAAGCGCTTCGAAATAAAGAAGAAGCTGAATCAGCGATAGATACTTTCGCTCATCATTATTTTGAAGAAGAGCAAACTCACGATTCATTCCGCAAGATAGTTGCTTATCTGTATCTGGACGAAGTCGCTTCTACCATGGAAGGAGAGGACGGAAGTCCTTATGATTTCCAAAGATACCAAAAATTGGATGATGTTTCCAAGATCGTTAAGTCTCTTAAAAGAGAAGAGGTCCTGGAGTATTCTTCTAAGATCAGCAACTTAGATATCAAAAAGTCTTTCGTCGACTTAGTGAAAAAATCCCATTCTGATTGGGTCAATATCCTGGTTGGACTTCTTTTCGAAGTTCCAGTTAAGAATAACAAATACGTTGTTTCCGTTCTGGAAGCTGACGGAAAATTCGCTGAACTAAACTTATTCATCGAAACCTCATCCAGCCGTGCGAAAGAAAATCCTGAAGTATTCCTTTGGGTGGCAAAATCTATCCTTCTCAAAACTTGGGAAGAAGAATGGATGAACGTTTCTAGACAGGATCTAATCCTGAGAGTTCTTCGTTTATTAAAACCTCTAAATAAGATAGAGGAAAAAGGAACCAAGCTTAAGAACACCTGCCAAGAGATCCTATTCGGAAATGAGGCAGCTGTGATCAGCGAGGCGATCCAAAACGGAGACTCCGAATATATCCGTAAAGTTTATGCTCTTTATAGAGAAGTTCCTTATATCGAAGAGACTGAAAAAGACAAACTGATGGCTCTTATCAGAGTTCTGAAACCGGATTTGATCTGGGAAGAAGAGGATGATGATGAAGAGGATGAGGATGTTCTGGCGAGAATTCCGGAAAACGTAGTTCTTGTTACTCGTCGTGCTCTAAACGCTAAAAAAGCAGAGTTCGAACATTTGGTGAACGTTGAGATGCCTGAAAACTCCAGAGATATCGGAGAGGCTCAGGAAAGAGGGGACTTAAGAGAGAACGCGGAATATAAAGCCGCTATGGAAAAACAAGTCCAGCTCCAAGCTCAGATCAAAAAACTGGAAGCGGAACTCAAAGCTGCTATCGTTTTAGATCTTTCCAACGTGAAAACGGATCGTATCAATATCGGAACCACTGTAAAACTCAAAAACGAGTCCAGTGGAGAAGACCAAACTTATTCTATCTTGGGAGCTTGGGACGCAGATACTGAAAAGAATATTATTTCTTATCAGTCACCTCTTGCTAAGTCTCTTTTAGGTAAAAAAGTGGGAGATAACGCTTCTTTAAATCTTGGTGGAGCAGAAACTAAGTTTAAGGTTCTGCAAATCAGCAGATACTCTCTCCAAAACCAGGATTAAGAAAGCTACAAACTTTAATCTTGTAAGTTTGAAACCCCGCGAAAGTTCGCGGGGTTTTTTATTTGTGGGAACTAGAACCGAACCAAGTCAGTAAACCAATCGGAAGAATTTCCAGCCCTGTCTTTGATACGGATCTGAAGAAGCATATACTTTTTCCATGCAGAGAAAGTTTTAGGGAATTTGATGATCAACATTTTACGGTCCGCGTCGAACTCACTAGGGTAAACCTCTCCTTCTAGTAAAACTTCCGCGCCGCCTGCGTAACCGGAACCTGTGTCGGAAACTGAATATAATCTTTCTTCGATTCCTTCTTCTTCCTGGCCTTTGATCCTTCTGTGTCTTGTGATCAGATACGGATAATTGACTGCCGGTTTTGCATCGTCAGTGAGAATTGCGAGTGCTCCTAATTTTGTCAGTAAGCCCAATTGGCCTTTTTGTTTTAAAGCTGACCATTTTTTAGAAGCCTTATCGTAAATATAGATCCCGTCTTTTTTGCCGAGTGCCGCACCCCTCCAGCTAAGTTCCGCTTCTCCCACCCAAGATAGATCGGTAGATTCCAATTCGTAAATCGCACCTTTTGATTTTAGTCCTTCCGGAAGTTTAAGATCTTCTTCCAATTTTTCTATTTTTTTGAAAAGTAATGAGCCTTGGCCGTAAGTTGTTTTTGCGGGAGTTTTGATCTTTAAAACACCATCAGCCGAAGTGAATTCAGTTTTTGTAATAGATGGTCTTTTTCCGTTTACCGTTCCGACTTCTATTTCTAAGGGGAGAACAGAGTGATTTCCTGCATGATCGGAAGCTTTGAGAACCAATTTAACTATACTTCCGGTTTCGAAATTTCTAAGATCTATGCTCGGTCCTTTTGCGGGGAATAGATTATAAACATAAACAGGGGGATTTAAAGAAGAACGGTTCGAGTCGAAAATATCATGGTGGATCCTTGCTTCTTCATAACTCATTCCTCTAAAAGATCTTTCGTATAAAGCAATCTCGTCCTTATAGAGTCCTGCAAAGAATAAATTGTTCTTGTTCCTGGAGGTCATTTGGTCATAAGCACCCAACCTAAAACGAACCCCTCCCGCAAGGTTTAGTTTTTGATTTCCTGGAAGTGTATATTTACCTTCTCCCTTTTTTTCCAAAGGTAATCTAGCTTGTACTCCGTCTTCGGAATCCACATACAATAACAAAAGTTCCGGAGAATATCTGTCCTTTCCTCTCAAAGGCAAATAGGGGAGAGGGTTTAATGTTCCATTAGGTAAATGTAATTCGAAGTGTAAATGACTGACTCCAGTTCCGGATTCTCCTAATCTTGCTATATTTTCTCCTTTAGGGAGATTATAAGAACCTGGAGAAAGTTTTACCTGAAATTCTCCACTGCTGAGTAATGCCAAAGCTTCGCGTAACAGATCTAGATCTTTTCTGAAACCTTTGAAATCCAACAAGTGAGCGAACTTAGCCTTGAGATTAGAACCGGAGGATTTTAAAATTATATTAGAGCCGTATCCTTTTGTGGATTGACCGATCGATTCTACATAACCTTGGAACGGAGAAATTGCAGCGATCCCGTTCGTATGGAATGTTTTAAAATCGCAGCCCATATGAAGATGATGTACTCTGTATTCCGCATAGGAACCCGAGATAGGAGTTTCCATCTCCATGGGAAAACCTAAATTACCGAGATCGGCCAAAACCTCAGGAGTGAGATCATCCCAAATATTTTTTTGAACGGCCGGATTTGTTTTCAGATTGGGAGAAACTGCGGACACTTTGGAACCGGTTTCGCCTGCCTTACCTTCTGCCCATGCAAGTATGAATAGCAGAATTAAGAGTCCGGATCGAAAAGGGATTTGTGGAAAAAGTTTCAGGAAATTTTTTCCCATTTGCGAATTCAGATCCGGTTCCTCTAAATTGTAAAGCCTGAAATCTACGAAATTTTCTTGCCGCCTCATACTTGGAGAAAAGCCTGATGTTATGAGGCTTCTTGTTCCGATTTTTCTGGTATTTTGCCTAAGTTCTTGTACATATCTCACTCGGGAGCCCGGTAATCCTCCTAAAATTGACGGCATTCCTATCCCTGATTCCAGACGTACAGTGTATGTGCAGAATTTCCGGAACAATTCCTATGGGATCGCGATGCATACCACTCTTTCCGATCTGGTAAAACAAGAGATCAATTATAGAGGAAGATTTATCCAAACCAGGGAGAAGTCCCAAGCCGCATATCGTATCTACGGAGAGATCAGTCATTACCAACAGGTAGGAGCTCTTTTGGATCAGGGTGGCCAACAGCTCAGCAAAGAAATGTTCGTTGTTTGCAAGGTAGAACTCCAGAAAGCCGGTGGCGAAAAAATTCCATTAGAAAGAACTGAAATCCCTGCAAGAATTATCTATTCCGACCAAGTCGGTTTTATGGAAACAGAAGGGCAGGCCCAGACCAGATTACTCAAAATTCTTGCGGTTCGTATCGCAGAAGAATTGGAAAGAGCCTGGTACTATTCTATAGCAGGCAAGATAGAAGGTGAGGAAGAGTAGTATTTCATTTCCTAAAAATGAAATTCCACTTGATAATTCTCATAACCGGATCTTAAATTGTGGAAAAGAATGTGAACACCCAGATTCCTTGATCCGAAAGGAAAATTCTGCAAGTGAAGTTCCATTCCTCCTAAAAAATGAATAAAGACCGAGAAACTGAAATTCTGAAAACCGTAGACGATTCCATCCGGATGGAGATGAAAACTTTTTCTGATTACTTACAGAAAAAGGGACTAAAGATCACCAACCAAAGGATGTTAGTCGCAGAACGTATTTTCTCCCTGCACAATCACTTTACCGCGGAAAGCCTTTTGGAAGAATTCAAGGACCAAAGGGATAAAATTTCCAAGGCCACCATTTACAGAATCTTATCCATCATGGTGGAAGCGAAATTATTGCAGGAGCATAATTTCGGCCAAGATTATAAGTATTACGAACATATCATAGGTCATACTCATCACGATCATATTATCTGTGGAGATTGCGGCAGGATCGTAGAATTCATGGACGAGAGGATCGAACAGTTGCAAGAGCAGGCCGCTGCAAGCAACGGATTTAAGATCACTGGTCATAGCTTGAATATTTACGGCACTTGTTTGGATCCGAATTGTCCGAACAAAAAATGATCTATAGATCCAGAGTTGAGGATCCAAATTCTTTCGCTCGAACCGGTACCTTATCTCTCAACGGAATAGAAATTCCAACACCTGTATTCATGCCTGTGGGCACAAGAGGTGCCGTCAAGTCCTTGGACTCTGACGACATTGATGAGTTAGGTTACGAACTGATCTTAGGGAATACATATCATCTGTATCTTCGCCCAGGCACAGAAGTCCTGGAAAAATTCGGCGGACTCAAAAACTTCGTTTCTTACAAAAAAGCTCTTCTCACAGACAGCGGCGGTTTCCAAGTTTTTAGTCTGAATTCTCTTGTGAAATTTAAGAAAGAAGGAGTGGAATTCCGTTCTCATATCGACGGAAGTCCTCATTTTTTCACTCCACAGAAAGTGATCGATATCCAAAGAGCGATCGGCTCGGACATCATGATGGTGTTGGACGATTGTCCTCCTGGAGATGGAACCGTTTCTCGGATCAAAGATGCTCTAGACAGAACTCATCGCTGGGCAGAAGAAGCCGTAAACTATTGGGCGAAAGACAAACGTAACCAATTTCTATTCGGAATTTTCCAAGGTGGAACCAATTTAGATCTAAGATTGGAGAGTTTGGAGAAGATCCGCTCACTTCCTTTTTCCGGAATTGCGATCGGAGGTCTCTCCGTCGGAGAACCAAGACCTGATTTTATTCGGACTATGGAAGGAATTTCTTCCTACACCGACAGGACTAGACCTCTATATCTAATGGGAGTAGGAACTGTTCCGGATATTTTGGAAGGAGTGCGAAATGGAGTCGATATGTTTGACTGCGTTCTTCCCACCCGCAACGCAAGAAACGGCCAAGTGTTCACTTCTCAAGGGAAAGTGAATCTCAGAAATGAAAAATGGAAGCTCCTAGATGCGCCTATGGACCCGGAATGCGAATGTAAAGTGTGTAAAAGATACAGTATTGGGTATATCAGACACCTACATCACGTGAAAGAGCTAAGTGCATTTTCCTTGAGCACGTACCATAATCTGTATTTTATGAAAAAGTTCATGAAAGAACTTCGACATTCCATCGAAGTTGGAAATTTCAGCGAGTTTTTCGTTAAATGGAAAAATTTGTACGAAAGACCGGAAATTTCTCGTTGACTATATAGAGAATGACCCCCCTATTGTAGGATGGTTCAAACAGATAAAGAAAGGAGTTGCTGATTTTTTATGGAAATCACCAGAAGGGAAAGCGGTAACATCGTAATTCTGGACATCAATGGGGAGATCGATTTATACAATGCCCCTGAGATTAAGGATGTGATCGCAAAGCTCATTGAAGAGCAGAAATACTATACTATTATCAATCTGGAAAAGGTCTCTTATATCGACTCATCCGGAATCGGTGCTTTGATTTCCAGCCTCTCTAATTTAAAAAAATACCAGGGCGGACTTAAAATTATCAACGTTGCGGGTTCCGTAAGAAAGGTATTTGAATTAACTAAATTAACATCATTCTTCGAGATCTTTGATAACGAAGCTGATGCAGTCGCTGCCTTCAAATAAGTAAGGCACTTTTTTAACGATCCTCTGGCTGGTGCAAAATAAATGAAAACTTTTCGAGCTATATCGTTCCCATCATTGGTACTGGGAGTTTTAGGATTCCTAGTTGCCTGTGGGTCGGAACTACCCGTAAAAGAATTGGCGGAAGCAAAAACCGCTATCACTCGCGCTAAAGATGCAGGCGCAGAAAGATACGCTTCCGGAGAATTCGAGGAAGCTCGCAAAAGTCTTTTGACAGCTCATGAAAAAGCTTCTAACGAAGACTTGGGCGAGACCAAAAAAAGCGCTGAATACGCAAAAAGCAAAGCGTATGATGCATTAGAAAGATCTTATCCTCAATTGACTGAAGAGTCAAAAGCACAGGCAGGCACCGCTATCAATGAAGCGGATGAGGCTTATGCTTCTCAACTCGCTGCAGAACCTTATAATAATGCAGTAGAGCTTAAGAAAGAAGGGGACACTCTAAGAGACAATGCTGACCGTACTTTGGAATCCTATCCTAAGGAATCCGGAGACGACGCGAAACTTAGAACTCGTCTTGCTGCTTTCGATCAGTACGAACAAAGTAATAAAAAGTATCTCGAGTCCAAAAAGGCGGCAACTGACGCCAAGTCTTTGGCTCTTTCTCAAAAGCAACAGTTGATCGATTCTCTTGCAGACATCGAAAAAAATCTGGATGATGCTGACAGATATGCAGGTGGCCAAGATCCTGAAGTTGCTCAAACAAGAGAACGTTTGAATGCTGCAAAAGCAAAAATCGACGAAGGAAAGATCAAAGAAGGTTATTCCGAAGTTGATGATATCCGTAAAAAATCAGCAGAACTCGTAGCAAAAAATATCCAAGCTTACGCACTTAAGAAGAAGGTAGAAGCAAAAGATTCTATCGGAAAAGCTAAGGATAAACTATCTGGAATTGATCAGTCCAAACTGAAATCCAGCAAAGATCTCCAAACTTCTTACCAAAGAGCTGACGAGAACTTAAAAGCGGCGGATGAGTCTTTAGCTTCCGCAGAAGAGTTATATTCTTCCGAAAAATACGAAGATTCTATCGGTCGATCCGAAGAAGCGATCAGACTTTCTCGCATCGTAGTAGACCAGTCTGATGATATCGCAGAAAGATTACGGACCGGGTCTTCTGTTGCAGGTCGCAAAGGTGATGCAGGAGATTCTAGTTCTTCTTCCACCAGAAAAGGAGAAGATTCAACTGCTTCTTCTTCCGGAGAACTTCCTGAAGGTTGGAAAAAATACGTAGTTCGTAAGAAAATTCCTGCAGATTGCCTCTGGAGAATTGCTGCTTACAAACAACATTACGGTACTTCTAAACTTTGGAAACGTATCTACGAAGCGAACCGTAGCAAGATCAGAAATGCTAACTTGATCTATCCAAAACAAGTATTGCTAATTCCACCTGCTAAAGGATCCACTAAGTTCGATCCTAAAAAAGCTCCTAAAAAGCAGACTGGAAGTGATAAAGTAGAAGCTTCTACTCCGGAAGAAAAGAAGGAAGAGACTACAACTCCTCCTGCTTCCACTTCTGAGCAAGAACCGGAAGAAGAAGAGCCTTCTACTCCGGCACCTTCTACAGAAAATGAGCAACCTTCTGATTCCGGTGAACAGGAAAGCGACGAAGAAGCTCGTTAATATAAGTCTAATATTTTAGCAACTCTAACAAATGTGAGGCTCGGATTTTTCCGGGCCTTTCTTTTTTTCTGGAGTTTGAAAATCTAGAATTCCGCTTGATCCTCATTTATTATTCGAAACAGTTTTACTTAGCGGTGAATTCAAAGTGAAGAGGGCTTATACTAAGCCTATATCAGAGACGAGCGAGGCGGATTATTTTCCTCTCGCTAAAATGGCATGGGACGAGGATTGTCCTGACCAAGATATAACGTCTGTTTCCTTATTCTCTCCTGATCAAAAAGCAATCGCATATTTAAACGCAAGGGAAGAAGGTATTCTCTGCGGTAGCAGTGTATCTCAGGTGCTCTCCAAACTTTCCGGCGGAGATTTGCAGTTTAACTTCTTCCTTAAAGACGGAGAAAAATTTGCCAAAGGAGATAAGATCGCAGAAATACAAGGAAGCCTTCTCTCCATGTTGCGTGTAGAAAGAATCCTTCTAAACTTCTTACAATATCTTTCCGGTATTTCTACTTCTACTAGAAAGATCGTAGATCAGTACGGGTCTAAGGGTATAATGATCCTGGATACCAGAAAGACCCTGCCAGGTTACAGGAAACTTGCAAAGTATGCAGTGTACTGTGGAGGAGGTTCCAACCATAGATTGGATCTTTCTGAAATGGCAATGATCAAAGACAATCATTTGGCTTTATTCGGATCTGCAAAAATTCCCGTAGGAAAGATTAGATCCAATTTTCCTGGAAGAATGGTGGAACTGGAAATAGATTCCTTGGACCAACTGGAAGACGCACTCGAAGCGGAACCAGACGTTTTACTATTAGATAATTTTAATATACCTGATACACGCAAAGCGTTCCAAAGGGTAAATGAAAAAAATCCTAAAATCCTAATAGAGTGTTCCGGAGGGATCACCCCGGAAAAGCTGGAAGCGTTGTCCGAGTTCCCTGGAGTAGGAGTTAGCATGGGATATCTGACTCATACTACCAGATTTTTGGATCTTGGTTTGGATATAAGGACCTAAGAATGGGATTTGTTAAGGCTCCTGCCACCAAAGAAATGTTAATCGAAGGAGTTCGGGAAACCATGGGGCCCGAAGCCTTGGAAATGATCGAGAAGGCTTATAAGGTCTCTGAAGATTCTCACCAAGGACAGTTCCGTCTTTCGGGAGAACCTTATATTGTTCACCCTCTTCAAGTTGGTTTTATTTTATATGAGTTAGGTCTGGATGAGAAGGTAATCTCTGCAGGGATCCTTCATGACGTGATTGAAGACACAAAATACACAAGAGATGATATGGTCCGAGATTTCGGAACAGAGATCACTCAACTTGTGGAAGGTGTGACTAAAATTTCTCAGATTAAAAGCCAATCCAAAGAGACGGAGGCTGCTGAGAATATTCGAAAGATCATTATCGCTACCATCCAGGATATTCGAGTTATTCTGATCAAACTTGCGGATAAGACCCATAATATGAGAACTCTTTCTTTTCAGCCTCCTGAAAAGCAGAGAAGGATCGCTAACGAAACTCTTTCCTTATACGCTCCAATTGCAGGAAGACTTGGTATTTATTCAGTAAAATCAGAGCTGGAAGATTTGGCATTCCAAGTTATCTTTCCGGAAGAATACCAGGACATTAAAAAAAGGATCAGTGCTAAAAAGTCTGAAAGAGAAGATTATATAGAAAAACTTCAGCTGATCCTAAAACAAAGACTCGCTGAGATCCAAATCAACGCGAATGTAGAAGGAAGAGCAAAACATTTCTTCTCCATCTATCGTAAGATGAAAACGAAGGAAAAAACCTTCGACGAAATTTTTGATTTAAGAGCGATCCGTATCGTTACGGACGAGATCAAAGACTGTTACGGTGTACTCGGGATTGTCCATACACTTTGGTCTCCTGTTCCGGGTAGATTTAAGGATTATATCGCGACTCCTAAAACGAATATGTACCAATCACTTCATACGACTGTGATCGGTCCGGATGGAAAACCTTTGGAAGTGCAGATCCGTACTGCTGAGATGAATGCGATCGCTGAATTCGGGATCGCAGCTCACTGGGTTTACAAAGAAGGTAAAACTCACGCCAATGAAAGACATCTAACGGTTAAGTGGTTGGAAGTCCTACAGACTTGGCAGGATTCCTCTTTAGATCCTAAAGAATTTTTAGAAGAATTAAAATACGATCTTCATGAAGACGAGGTATTTGTTTTCACTCCTAAGGGAGAAATTATACAACTTCCTAAAGGTGCTACGGTTCTAGACTTCGCATTTAGGATTCACACAGATGTGGGTTTGCATTGTAAAGGAGCAAAGATCAACGGTAGAATGATCCCTCTTCGTACGGAATTACGTAGCGGTGACCAGGTAGAAGTTGTTGTGGATAAAAGATCCAAACCTTCTCCTATCTGGCTTCGTATTGTTAAAACTCCTTCTGCCAGACAAAAGTTACGCGCTTATTTCAGAAAACTCAGAGAAGAGACCAGCAAGGATCTAGCACAAGGCGCCGAGAGTGCTGCGGAACTTACTCTCAATGCGGAAGTATTAGAAGAACTCAAACGTAAACCTTCCGAAAAAGTTTCTAAACAAACTCAAGTACAAGGCCAAGTTGCGGGCGGAAAAATTTTAGTCGCGGGACTTAGAGATATTCCGGTGCGACTTTCGGGTTGTTGTTCTCCTCTTCCTGGAGACCAGATCATAGGATTTGTAACTAGAGGGCGTGGTGTTTCCGTTCATAAAAAGAACTGTAGTGTAGCGTTAAAACAAAGAGAAGAAGAGCAACTCAGACAGATCACAGTGGATTGGGATTATGGCCAGACTGAGCCGGTACCTGTTCGAGTAGAAGTGAAGGCTAAAGATCGTCAGGGAATTTACTTGGAGATGGTAAAAAGTATCTCCGGAACCCAGACGAATATCCTGGAGGCCGGAGCTTCTACAGTGCAAAAGGATACTTTGATGGCCCGCTTCATGATAGAAGTGGAACATTTGGACCAATTAAAGGAAATCCTAGGCAACTTAAAACGTATTCCCGATGTGGTCTTCGCTCATAGGGTTAAATAAGGTTTAGTTGTAGGTTCTTCTACTTCTATCTTTTCATCGAAAATTTTACATTTAAGTTTGCCTGAAATCGGGTTTTCCCGGAAGCTTTCGAACACGAACATTCCTAAGAGGTGTGCTTTGAACCTTGCTCTAAAAAATTCCAAACTCCTAAACATTTGCTATTTTACACTTTTATTATCCGTAATTACGTTCGTTTCAAGCGGCTGTAAAGAGAAGGAAGAAGTCCAAATTTCAGTGGCGACTGAAGATCTTCCTTGGGAGGGAGATCCTAATAGTATCCCGGAAGCATTGAGAAAGCCGAATCCGTCTTCTTCTCCTAACGCAAAAAGGGGAGGGATATTTAGGATCTATAGCCATCAGTATCCTAAATCTTTGAATTGGTATTTGGAAAATTTTTCCACTACCGCCGAGATCTTTGGTCAGATGTTCGAGCCACTTTTAGAAAGACATCCGATTACATTGGAACCTCTTCCTAAACTTGCTTCTTCTTGGAAGATCTCTTCCGATAAAAAAACTTTTACATTCAATTTGGATAAAAACGCCAAATGGAGCGATGGTAAACCTATTACCGCTAAAGACGTATTATACACTTATGAAATCATCATGAATAAGAAAAATAATACCGCACTTCATAGGATCGACCTTTCTCGTTTCGAAGCTCCAAAGTTAGTGAATGAACACGAAGTTGAATTTACTCAAAAAGAGATCCATTGGAAAAACTTCGAATTTATCGCATATGAGTTCTTTATTCTTCCGGAACATTATTATAACGGAAAGGACTTTAATAAGGAAAATTTCGAGTTCCCTGTAATCTCCGGTCCTTATGAATTGCAGTCCGCGAAAAAAGGCATCTATGTGAAGATGAAACGTAGGAATGACTATTGGATGAGGGCTTATCCTTTTTATAAAGGAACTGACAACTTCGATACTCTCATCTTTAAAGTATTTAACGATGACGCGGTGGCATTCCAAGCATTCAAAAAAGGTGATATAGATCTATATCCTGTGTATAAGGCTGCGACTTGGGTCCAGGATACAACGGGAGAACCTTTCGATAAGAATTATATCGTAAAACAAAAGATCTATAACGATAAAAAATCGGGCTTCCAGGGTTGGGCATTCAATATGAGAAGAAAACCTTTCGACGATGTTCGTATTAGAAAGGCGATCGCTCATTTGGTGAATCGAAAACTTATGGTGGATAAACTTGCATTCGGAGAATATCAGCTCACTGATTCTTATTACGGTTCCGTATGGGAAGAAGGGCAATTGCCGAATCCTGCGATCGACTATGATCCAGAAATTGCCAAAAAACTTTTTGCTGAGGCAGGATGGAAACCGAATGCAAAAGGTTTCCTGGAAAAAGACGGGCAACAATTCGTGATACATATCCTGGAAAGGGATAGAAGTGTGGAAAAATATTTTACTCTATTCATGGAAAGAGTGAAAGAGTTGGGTATCCAAGTCACGATCGAGAGCACTGACCTTGCGAACTGGTCCGAAAGAATGGACAAGTATGATTTTGATGTTACCTGGGCGGCTTGGGGTGCAGGAAGTTCTTTCCCGGATCCGGAACATCATTGGGATTCCAAATACGCGAATGAGAACGGACAAAATAATTATAATGGTTTCAAAAATCCGGATATAGACAAACTCATTGAGCAGCAAAAAACGGAATTCGATATTAAAAAAAGAACGGAAATCTTAAAGAAGATAGATAAGATCTTAACTAAAGAAGTTCCTTACGTTCTTCTTTGGGGAATTAAATCTACAAGAGTCCTTTATTGGAATAGATTCGGAACTCCTGAAAATCCACTCGCCAGATATTCTGGAGAAGGTGCTGCTAAGTCTTTATGGTGGATCGATGAGGAAAAAGATAAGGCTTTGGAAAATTCTAAGAAGAATAAGACAGCTCTCCCTACTTACAAAAGAGACTTGTACTATCATTCCAAATAAATAATGGGATTATAATGGCAAAGAAGGGAAGATTCAGCGAATTCGGAGAAGCGATCCGAAATTTTTGGAACTCTCCTGGGATTCCCAGCTTTATCGAGATCCTGGAAAAGGGCCTTGATAAAGAATTATTTTTTGATCCGGATAGGGCGGATTCTCAGATCCCAAAAGAGGATCTGCCCATCGACTTTCGCCTTAGGCAATCCGGCTTTGCCCGAAAATTTTACGAAAGACTTTTTCCTGTATCTCACGTGTTTCGTATAACGCATAGATATGGTAGAGAGTTTTTGGATAATTTTATGCCTCTCGCTTCTGAGAATTATATAGGAAGGGGCTCTTATAAATTCGTATATACACTTCCTTGGAACCAAGTTGTTAAAATAGGAAAATCTAAATTACCTTCTGATCCTATTTTTGGTTCTTTATATAAAGAAGTGCAGAATAATCTGGAACGTTATTTAAAAACGGAAGAGATCGGACTCATGCATCATTTGCAAAAATCCGCATGGGGGGAATCTAAAAGAGATGAGATCCGTTTTAAGTTCGCACGTTTAGGATTGGAAAGACTCCATTATTGGAAATTAAAAAGTCTAATCCCTGATCTTGTACTTCCTACTCGATTTTTTATGGGTTTACGTTTTAGGAGAAGCCCGTTCGGTATTCCTGTGGTTACTCTCACTCCCTGTGATAACCAAAATTTATTACCTGGAAAACACTTAAAAGAATTCATCCGATTGAATGAGAAGGTCAGACAAAATCCTATCCAGGATGCACTTTTTCCCAAATGGAAATTGAACTTTGATACTCATAGATTCGGGATCATCAATAAGTCTAAACTCAAAAAGATCGCCTTGGACTTTCATAGGGTGATAGAAGTAACACGTTATCTTGCTCAGGAAGAAAAACTGATCTTCGATATCCATTCCGAAAATATCATCATCACCATACCTGACTTCGAGCTTAAAATTTTCGATTACCATGTTTTTGATGAACATTTATACGAACCGAGTAAGGAAAACCCTTCTCCCGAAGTAGACCATATCAATCTGATCAAAGAGTTTGTAAGCTCTTTCGAGCTGGGCTAAAAACCGTTTACGTATAGGCGCCAGGTAAAAATCCTATCAATGGGGGTATTTCCCCAAGGAAACTGGAATGATTGATCGGTATTCGAATCCTGAGATCTCTAAAATTTGGGAATTGGAGAACAAATTCGATATTTGGAAAGAAATCGAAATATTGGCCACCGAAGCCCGGATGAAAAAAGGTGAGGTTCCTAAAGAAGACTTCGAAGAGATCCGTTCCAAAGCAAGATTTAATGTGGATGAAATTTTGGAAATTGAATCCAAGGTCCACCATGACGTTATCGCATTCTTAACTAATATGAATTCTTATATCGGGCCTGCAGGTCGCCATGTGCATTACGGCCTCACTTCTTCCGATATTGGAGACACCGCACTTTGTGTGCAGATGGTCCAAGCAATGGATCTGATCTTGAAAAAAACGGATCAGTTGATCGAAGCGATCAAGGAGAAGGCGATCCAATACAGGGATCTTCCTTGTATAGGTAGATCTCACGGTATCCATGCGGAGCCGATGACTCTCGGTTTGAAGTTCGCATTATTCTATGAAGAAATGAAACGAAACAGGGTGCGTATGGCCCTGGCAAAAGAAGAAGTTGCCGTAGGAAAATTATCCGGAGCAGTCGGAACTTATTCCAATATCGAACCGGACATTGAAGAATATGTTTGCGAGAAGTTAGGGCTTAAACCTGATCCGATCGCGACCCAGGTGGTTTCAAGAGATAGACATGCTGCTTATATGTCCGCGTTAGGCGTAACTGCTGCGAGTTTGGATCGTTTTGCAACTGAAGTTCGCCTTCTTCAAAAAACGGAAGGTAGAGAAGTAGAAGAACCTTTTTCGCCGGGTCAAAAAGGATCTTCTGCAATGCCTCATAAAAGAAATCCTGTGATTTGTGAAAGGATCTCCGGAATCTCCAGAGTGATTCGTTCTAATGTCTCCACTGCTTTACAAAACGTGGCTTTATGGCATGAAAGGGATATTTCCCATTCTTCTGCAGAAAGGATCGTAGTTCCTGATTCCACAATCGCTCTAGAATATATTCTGGATAAAATGTTATTCGTAGTAAAAAATCTGCATGTCTATCCTGATGCGATCGAACGGACTTTGGGAACCACAAGAGGTTTGATCTTCTCCCAAAAGGTTCTTCTCCACTTGATCGAAAAAGGTGGGATGACCAGAGAAGACGCGTATGCAATCGTGCAAGGTCATGCGATGGCAGTTTGGGCGGATATTTCCCAAAACCTTAAGACAAGACTTGCGGAGGACCCTAAGGTGCAGAAGGTTCTGAAACCTGGAGATCTGGATTCTATCTTCCAAATTTCTCCTTATTTAGATAAAGTCGGGCTGATCTATAAAAGACTCGGTTTGGAGTAATGCCTAAGTTTGCGATTTTTGGGCTGGGATATACCGGCCTACGAATTCTAAATACATTAAAAAAAGAGAATACTGTTATAGGAATTTCTCGAGCTACGCAAGTAGAAGAATCCGTTCTTTTGGATCTATCCGATGTGGCGGCTTTGGAAAATTTCCGCAAAGAGAACGAAGGCTCGAAGTTTGACGCGAGCCTTATCACCTTCCCCGCTCAAAAACTCGAAAATAGAGACCAAGTTTTTGATTCTATTTTCTCCATCTCTAAAACGGTTTGGATGTTTGGGTCTACCAGCATCTATCAACGGATCACGCCTGATATCACTGAAAAAACTCCTTTAGATCCTGAACATGATCGTTATGAAACGGAGTTACAATTTTTGGAGAAGGGTGGTAAGATCCTCAGGCTTTCCGGGATCTATGGACCGGATAGAAATCCTGCAAACTGGGCGAGAAAGGGCTCCGTTAAAAAGACTAAACGCCAATTGAATCTGATCCATGGGGACGATATTTCGGAAGTAGTACGTTTGCTTCTATCTTATCTCGGAAATGATCTGCCTTCCGAGTTAATTTTATCCGACGGACAATGGCATACATGGTTAGAGATCTTCCGATTTTTAGAAGATCATGGTAAGATCCAGGTTGTTCCGGAAGAAAAGATGGATAGAGAGGACAGTTTTATAGATAGCAGCTTGATCAGGAAATTTCTTCCTGGTTTACAAACAAAGGACTTTTGGGGAGAATTGGAAAAACTGGAAGAACTCATTTGATCTCGCAGATCACGGACATATTACATTTATTCTGTCTTTCGAATCTAATCTTCATTATAGGACTTTTAGGATGGAGGTACATTTACGATTTTAGGATACGTATCGCCGGAGGGTTCTCATTCGGGATCATATGTTATATCATTCTTTCCTTGGATCCTGATTTAAAAATCCCTTATTCTATTCGCGTATTTTTATTTGCAGGTCTTATCAGTTTACCTTTTTTCTTTTGGATGATCAGTCTCGCAATCTTCGAAGATCATTTCGAGATCAAATTTTGGTATTGGCTTTTACTTCTCGGTAAGGTAGGAGTCTCTGCGTTGTCTGTTTATCCTGTATTGGATCTGATCAACATGAGAGGGCCTATTGTTTCAGAAACTGTTCTTGCCCATATCATCATTCCAACTCTTCTGTCCTTGGGTTTCGTTGTGGCCGCAATCATTCGTATCTATTCAGGACGAAAGGATGACTTAATCGAGACAAGAAGAAGATTACGTGAAGTCCATATACTGATGACCGGAAGTGTAATCACTTTTAATATGTTTTCTCACTTGATCCTAAGGGGTAAGGTCTTATCTGAAATTTTAGATTTAGCGAATGTGGTCTTTGCCTGGGGACTTATACTTGCGTTTATGTATTTAGTCTTCGAGCTGAAAGAAGGTCTCGTCGATCCAAGACCGGAAGAGTCAGGGGACAAAGAAGAAAAAGCCGTATATGCCGACCCGGCATTGAAGAAAAAATTAGTCTCGGCGTTCGAAGAAACCAAACTTTATAGAAAGGAAGGCCTGACAATCGGGCAGCTTGCAGAAGATTTAGAAGTACAGGAATATAAACTCAGAAGGTTAATCAACCAAGCAATGGGTTTTAGAAATTTTCCAGACTTCTTAAATCGTTATAGGATCCAAGAAGCCTGCGAGATACTTCTGGATTCGGGAAAGGACGAAATTCCTATCATTCGGGTCGCCATGGATCTAGGTTACCAATCCTTGGGACCATTTAATCGCGCATTTAAAGAACTTACTGGAGTTACTCCGACAGAATTCCGCCGCAATCGTGGTAGGGACGAATCCTTAAAAAGTACCGCCGATTTTGAAATCAGCTAGAGATTTTTAAAATTCGGATAGGCTGATCCTTGTCCTATCGTGTAAACTGTGTGCACACACGGAGAGAATAGGATGAATGAAATTGTGGATCAAATGGGCTATACCGCCTATTATTTTCTGACCTTGGGTATGTTATGGTTCCGCTATATTTTGATGGCTGGGATCGCTTATGTTTTCGTTTGGATGATCTACAAAGAAAGACTTAAACATAAGATCATCCAAAATAAACTTCCTGAAAAAGATAAAATCTCCCATGAACTTAAATATTCGGCGATCTCACTTGCGATCTTCGCCGCTTCCGGGATCCTCGTAGTCTTGATGAAAAAGGCAGGTTGGACTTTTATCTACGATAAGGTGGAAGACTATGGTGTTCCTTATCTATTATTCAGCATTATTGCTTTAATATTCCTGCATGATACTTATTTTTATTGGACACACCGTATGATGCATCATCCTCTTCTTTTCAAAAAAATGCATTTAGTACATCATAAGTCTACTAACCCATCTCCTTGGGCTGCATTTTCTTTTCATCCGTACGAAGCGGTAGTGGAAGCGGGGATTGTGCCTCTTGTGATCCTGTTTTTACCTGTGCATACAACTGCACTTATAGTATTTTTCTTTTACAGTAATTTTTTGAACGTATTGGGGCACCTTTCTTTCGAACTTTTCCCTAAAGGATTTATTGAGAATAGAATATTAAGACTTCATAATTCTACTACTCACCACAATATGCACCATAAATACTTTAACTGCAATTACAGTTTGTACTTTAATATTTGGGATAGAATTATGCGGACGAATCACGAGAATTACTTCGATACTTTTAGAGAAGTGACGAATCGAGAGCCCGAGGTAGCGGGGGATTCTAATTTGAGAGAAGTAAAGGTTCAGAGAGTTTAGAATAGACATTGGAATGTAGGAATTCCAACAAGAAAAGAGATGTAAAATTTGATTGTTAAGATTCGAAATTTGTGATATATGCGAAAGAGCTCTCCCACGAGCCACTCCCCCCACCCAAAGCTCAGGGTGGGGGCGCCTTTGAACCCATGTAGGAACTCCTACAAAAAAATCCCCAACCACAATTCCTAATAAGAAGCTGGGAATCGTATCCTAGTAACTGTTCCTTGCTCGGAAGAAAGATCCATAACAGAACCTTTTAATTGCTTAGTCAAAAGATCCACGAGTTCCAGACCCATAGAATCTTCAGATTTAGGATTCGAGGATTTACCTTTTCCATTATCCGTAACATCCAAATGGATCCAATTTCCATCCTTGTAAAAAGAGATCTTGATGATCTTTTCTTCCGAATGTTTTTTATACGAGAAGGCATGTTTTAGAACATTAGTTACTAACTCGTTCAGGATCAAGCCGATAGGGATCGCTGAATTTTGTTTGATAGGAAGGGATTCACAATTTAGGGAAATTTGGATCTCTTCTTTTTTGTGGCCGAACGATTTGAGAAGACTATCCACAAGCCTGCTTACGAATTCGGGGAAAAATTCGTCACTGATCCTATGTTTTCCATACAAAGATTCATGAACATAGGCCATAGACAAGATCCTATTTTGGGATTCTGTCAGGACCTGGGTTGGATTACTTGCTTCTACCTGTTCCAATTGGATAGAGAGTAAACTGGATAGGACTTGCAGATAGTTTTTAACTCTATGATGGACTTCTTTGAGCAAGATATCCTTTTCATGAAGAGAATTCGCCATAATTTCTTCCGCAAGTTTTACTTGAGTGAAATCTGTGATAAAACCTTCTAAGGCGATCAATTCACCATTATCACCTTTGACGGCTGAACCTTGTTCGAATGCCCATCGCATTTCTCCATTTCGCTGATAGATCCGATATAGAAGGCGATACGGAACATTCTTGCCGATTGCTTCCGTAACTTCATGAAAGACTCTTTCAGTGTCTTCCGGATGCATGATCTCCCCATAAGTAACCGTACGATTAGAAACGAAGTCGGACGGAGAATAACCTGTAAGTTCGAAACAACCCTCGCTGATAAACTCCATGGTCCAGTCGTGATCGTATGCACAACGATACGCGATGCCTGGAAGATTTCGGATCAAAGTGGAAAGTTGTCTTTCACTTTCTTTTAACGCAGTTTCCGTTTTTTTATAATAAGTAATATCAGTGCACATCGCAAGTGAACCATCGTAATTTCCTTGCGAATCGAATATCGGATTTGCGGACATTAAGAGCCAAACAGATTCTCCATCCGGACGTTTGAAATAGAAATCATGGACTTCCGCTTTTCCTTGTTTTCTTTCTTCTAATCTTTTATTTACGATATCTGTTGCTTCGGGAATTACAAAGTCGTAAAGATTTTTACCAAGGAGTTCTTTTTCACTCATTCCCAGGAATTCCGCCATTTTAGAATTCACGAATGTGGTTTTATTTTCCTTATTGATTAACCAGATACCTTCTAAAGTGGTATCCACTATCTTTTTATAATTTTCTTCCGTTTTGGAAAGTGCCGCCTTTGTTTCTTCGAAGAATACCAGTAGTATCACGATTGCAGAAGCAAATCTAAAAAGGCCTGCGATGAAATAACCTATAAATCCGAATTCAGGATGGAATCGTAAGAAAGGATAATTGAGTACATGGAGTCCCCAAAGAATGAAGATCCAACCGGCGATACTTTTTCCTAAACTTGGAATTAGGTTTTTAGTTCTAAGGAAAATGATCCCCGTATAAATTTGAGATCCGCCTATTAGTATATAGATCGGCCAGACCATATATGCGTCTCGGATTTTCTCTATATCCAGAAATATCGCCCAAAGACCGGTTAATAGGAATAAGATCTGAAAAGGTCTGGAAAATGATTTATTTAAAAAATATAAACAACCTAAGAACTGGAAAAGTGCTCTGATAAAATCGATGGAGAAGGAAGGAAAATATTTGTAAGAGTCCGCTCCTCCTACCTGCATAATATTTCCTAAATAGCCTAAAAGATGGAATATCCAACAGATGGACCAGGCAAGCAAAGCCTTCTGTCTTTCCTTTTTATATAAATATAGATAGATAAAAATGAGAAAAAAGGCGGAAGGCGTAGCCGCAATAATGGTGGGTAATAACCAAGGATGAGTCACGATGCCTTGAGCCGTTTACCGAAAACAGGTTTCGGTTTAGTCCGATTATTTTCTAATAAGACGAAATTCTTTGAAACAATAATCTCCAGTCGGGTGTTTAATTTCTTTAATCGGTTCTAGGGTAATTCCTAAACTTTCCGCCCTGGAAAGAACCTTAGGAGGCAACTCACAAGAAGGTCCTACATACACGGCTTTGTCAAACTCGTCCCAGGATTTCCATTTGTATTTGCTATCGTTGCGATATTTCCCTTTTTCGACCGTTTTTTGCCTGAACAAAAGATCGAATTCGGATGCGAGAATTCTTCCCGGCGTCTGGAAGTTCTCCTCGTCATGGAACATATTGAATGCGACGTATTTCCCTTGGGGGTCTATCTCTTTTGCAAATTCTCTTGCAGGTTCGAATACTGCGGTGTCGAATCCTTTTAAACAAAATTGGTTTTTGGAAAAATACGTTTGGCTGAATAACCCGGATTCTCTCACGAATAGGCTCGAGGCCCAAAGTAAAAAGAATAGGAAAACCCCGGAGAAGATGAATTTTCTGTTCTTTTCAGAAATTTGAATTAATCTGAAAGACCATAAGCTTAAGATTGTAAGTAAAGCAGGCAAAGGATAAAAAACATGCCTAAGTTGTTTGTTCCCTGTGCTCGCATCGATGACGATATATTGCAAGAATACGATCACTGTGATCGCGAATAACGGATCTTTTAGAAATTTAGGCCAGCTAATATTCTGCAACTTTGCAAGTAGAGAATCTATTCTTCCTTCTCCTTTTGTTTGCGGAGAGGAAGTTTTGTCTTTTCCGTTTAGATAGAGCCAATAACCGATTGCACTCAAAGAAAATAAGAAGAAGGTCCTAAAAATCCAAGGTTCGCTGAATACATGACTCGCGGGAAATTTATCTGCGGGAGATTCGAATAAACTTAAGATAAAACTGCGAACAAATTTATTCACGATCATCTGAGCGTTTACTAAACTCATCACCCTATCCAGGTTCGTGAATAACCAGATAAAACAAGGAAGGATCGCATACAGATAAAGAATTTTGATAGAAGGAGGAGAAATTTCTCCTAAGTCTTTTCTATTCTTATATAAGAAATAATTGAAGTCCAAGAAAAGAAGAACTGTAAGGAAGTATAATACCTTTTTAAACGATCTTTGGTCCAGATTCCAATCCGTCACTACTCTCAATACAGGTAATGAAAGAACGAGTAGGACTACGACAATCAGGAACAAAAGTCTGATCCCTTTATAATGGACCTTTACGGAGAATCTAATAAACCCGATCCATTCCGGGAATCTGGAAATCAACTCGAATAAAAAGATGGAGATGAATAACAAAAGCCCATAAGGATACTTAGTAAAAAATAGAAGTATCAAAACCGCAGAGACTAAGGCTGCAACCTTGGAACCGACAGGCAAACTTTCTCCCGGTTTTAAGTCCTTTACGGAATCATAAAGTTTATACAAACCCCAATACACCCAAAGAAGAATGAACATTCCTTGGGTTTCCAACATAGAAGAAAGACTATAAGCAGGGGTTTCAGAAGTATGAAGGCTTAACGCCAATACGAAAATAGAAACCAAACTTCCGAAAAGAAGAGACCCTGAAATCCTGGAAACGATATAGATGATAGAAGGAAAACAAAGAGCATAAAATGCCAAACCTAGAAAGGAATCCTTCCAAGTGATTGGCCATTCGCCTGGGCTTGCTAAAAGTAAAAGTGAGAATATCGGCCTAAGAGGCGGCCAGGTAGCAGCTTCCAAGAAAGGAAGCGTTGCTCTCCAAATTTTACCGTCCCTATAATCTTGGAATTGGTCGTATACTGCCGTTAGTCGTATATTCTCATCCCAAGTAAGAAGGTCCGTAATCGGGCAAATCTCTAAGAATGCCTGCCAATTTTTGGAGATCATAACTCCAGTTGCAAATAAGGCAAGTAAGCCGAATAAAATGCCTAAAACTCTATCCAAGGTCCGGTTCATTTTTTAGATTTTGGTCTCGCAGAGTAAATCTTTTCGATCACATACAGAGGGCGATTCTTGGATTGATCGTGTACTCTGCTTAGATATTCGCCTATCATCCCTAATGCGATAAGTTGGATCCCGCCTAATACTAATGCTACAATCATAACCGAGGTCCAGCCTTGGATCGTATTATCAGTAAAAAGTTTTAAGTATAGAATATAGATAGTGTATAATGCTCCGAAAAACGCGGAAGTAAATCCTAAATAAGAGGAAAATTTAAGCGGGGCAGAGGAGAAGGAGGTGATCCCATCCAAAGCGAACTTGAGCATCTTGCTAACTGAAAACTTGGTTTCTCCATCAAAACGTTCGTCTCGATCATATTCCAAACCGGTTTGTCTGAAACCGATCCAAGCAATCAATCCTCGGATATAACGATGTTGTTCTTTCATGGAGACTAGAACATTAGTCACCCTTCTGCTCATGATCCTGAAATCTCCCGTATCGATTGGGATCTCGAACCTGGTCAGCTTTTTTAGGATCCTATAGAATACGTGAGCAGTAATCAGTTTGAAAAAAGATTCACCTTCTCTTTTCTTTCTTCTGGCATAGACAACATCGTAACCTTCTGACATTTTTGCGTAAAGGTCCGCCACAAATTCAGGAGGATCTTGCAAGTCTCCATCCATGACTGCGACTGTTTCGCCTCTTGCAGTATCGATCCCTGCAGTGATCGCCAACTGGTGTCCGTAATTTCTAGATAAATTTAAAAGAAAAAAACCTGGCTCTGATTCGCAGAATTTTTTTAATACATCGAAGGTTCCATCTCTCGAACCATCATTTACAAAAAGAATTTCCGTATCTTCTTTTCCGAAGCGGTGTTTTTCTTTTAAGATAGTGAGTAAACCCCGAAGTCTTTTTACAAGTTCGGGGATGGTTTTTTCCTCGTTATAAACGGGAATGACTAGGGATAAAAGAGGGGGCTTTGCGGGCATTGCTGACCTTGGTACGATGTTTGTATTCGGCCAAAATGTCGACAATATTTCCTGTAATTTCTATCAGAGTCAAAACCTAGTTTCTCTTTGATTTTTGGGAGCTTTCGAGGGATTCTACTGGTCAATTCTGCAAAAAAGGGCTTTACAAGGAGGCTGGAATGCAGATCTTATATAAGCACAAAAATCCAAGAAAGGGTTATGAAAATCAAAGTCACCACTAAAAACGACGTTCACATCATCAAGATCGAAGGCCCGATTAAAGCGGGAAATGAATTCGAACTTGGTCAAAAAATCGAGGAGTATATCTCGAAAGGTGACGTTCCGAAGTTTATCATCGACCTGAAAAAAGTTCCTTTCATCAACTCAGCCGGTTTGGGGATGTTTCTTAATATCTACAAACATATCGACGGTTTGAAAGGTCGTATGGTATTCACCAATTTGAATAATGATATCGAAAATCTAATGGAGATTACAAAGTTAGCCAGCATTTTCGAGATCTACAAAACGCTGGAAGAGGCTATCGAATCCTTCGAGTATTAGCCTAAACATTTCGGTTGGCTTCCGAGTTCTTACAGTATTTGAAAAAGAAAAAACTCCGCCTTGGGATCATTGCGGGGATTTTTCTCTTCTATCACCTCCTATTTAACTCAATCACAGGACAGATCCTAGTAGATAAAATCGCCTCTTCCGTTTTTGCGGGAAAGTTCGAGGCGAATGTCAGGAGTTTTTCTCCATTCTACGGGATCAGATTCACTGACGTAAAATTATATCCCACAACCGACTGGGGTGTGAAGCCTGTAATGACCGCTAAAGAGTTGGGGATCGCCTATAATCTTCCTCTTGTCATTTTCGGAAGATTGAAAATTTCCAAAATTTCCATTCACGGATTGGAGTTGGACCTCCAACAAAGAGGGAATATTTGGAATATCTCCTCTACTTTTCCTCCTAGTAAAAAAGAAGAAGCTACCATCGAGAAAACGGAACCTCTTACGGAGATCCGTACTTATATTCCAGTCAGTGCATTCTTAGAATTGGATCTGAAAGATATCAATGTGCATGTAAATTCAGAAAACGGTTCTAAATCTTACTCAGCAGGATTAGAAGGATTGGAGCTTGGATTTCTTTTAGATACGAATCGTTTTACAAGAATTCCATTCGATCTGAAAGTTTTGGACCTGATCGACGAATTCCAAGTAAAATTGAATCCGGAGAATCAGATAAAACTTAAATTCCAAGATTCATCCGGTGGACTGGACCATCCATTTAGGTGTACATTGGTTTGGGAAAGGGCAGAAGGCTCCAAGTCAGGTTTCCATTCCAGGCTCGATCTCGGTTCAGAAAAAATACCTATACGGATTGCAAACAGAGTCAGTGCACCTTTTGGTTTTTCACTTAAATACGATTTAGATGTTTCACCGGAGAAGAAGGAGCTCCTACTTAGAAATTTAGAATGGAAAGTAGGGGAAGATACCTGGTTAGAAGGGAGTGGAAAAATTTCAGACTTCGCTGCGGATTCGGGAAAAGTGAATCTCGCCATCCAAAAGTCCAGGATCAGACTCGCACCTTTATCGGATTTTTTGCATAGTCTTGGATTTGATTCATTCTCCATGAGCGGAGAAGCAAGCCTTGCTCCTATTTTAGCGGAAGGTGATTGGGACAATCTAAGAGTTCTGGGAGAAGTTCGCGGAAACTCATTGGATTTCAGGGTAGGGAAGAAGAGACATTCAATTCCTGTATTCAATTTGGATTGGGATATTCGGATCGACCCCCAGAGTGAAAAAGATCCAGGGCCAAAAATCCCTCTTCCCTGGGTGAGATCTTTTGCATTCAAAAATTTGAAAGCGATCTATAATGAAATTCTGTTAGAGGGAAATCTGAATTATTCCCAGACGGAAGGCCCGAATCTAAATCTTAAATTGGATAATTTCGGACTAGGAGATTATCTTGCCGGGTATTCGGGAAAATTTTCCGCAGAACTTTCCGCTTTTGGAAAAGATTTTTCACAATTAGATGCGGGGTTAAAATTAAGAGCCAGAGGTTTTAGGTTTCCATTAGGAAGAGGAAACTCCGGAAATATAAATTTGGACGGAGGCCTAAAAGCTATATTCCATTTTCCTAAAAAAGCCTGGGGCCTGGAGGAAATATTAGTATCTAATTTGAACCTACAAGCCTTCTCCCCGGAAGGTAACTCTGCTGCAAAATTGAATACAGGTGGAAGGATCGGGCTTGGGGAACCATTCGTATTAGATCTAAAAAAAGCGGGATTGGATCTGGACTTAGAACATCTTGTTCCTCTTCTTCCTTTATCACTCCGAGAAACAATAATCCCCGTCAGAAACCAAGTAGGTAAGAAGATCGGATTGGACGGAGATTTTTATTATTCACTCGGGAATCACGGACAAAATATCCAAGGAAGTTTAGGAGTAGACCTACCCGGGATGAATCTACGAGACGGAAAACTTTCTTTAGATCTAAAGATGATCGGAAGTCCAAGTTCTAAGATCAAAATCGATAAACTTGAATTAAGTGCGTTTTCCCAAAAATTATATTTAGGGCTGGGTGGAGAATTAACCAAAGCATCCAAAACAGGACCTTCTCCATCTCTGGGAGAATTTATCCCGAGTTTAAAAGGAGAATTAAAACTTTTATCTCCTAAAGAGGCCGGACTCATCAAAGGATTATTCTTTCAGGGAGAAGCGGGAATTAAATTTAATTGGTATGGAAGTCTTATCCAAGGGAATTTAATATCTAAAAATTCTAATGTACTTTTACAGAGCGGCGTCTGCCCTGGATACGATTGTAAATTGTATAAGATAGACGGTTGGAATGCGGATGTTCCGTTCGCACACGATCTTTCAGTTAAAGAGACCAAAAATCTGATCGAAGGAAATAAAAGAAAATTCGTGATGAATTATGGCAGAACACCAGCTCCTAATTTTACGATTCGACAGATCATTGGAAACCATCCTTCCTTAAAAGGAACTCCTTTTGAATATAGTAGGCCTAAAGCGGAGTCTCCCGGACTTTCCGCTAATATGGAATACTCGGAAAATTATTTACGAATGGATTATCTCAAAGTATATACTCTGGACGGAGAAATTTGGGGTAAGGATATGATCGTTAACGTCGGCTCAGGAGATCCTGAAAAAATGGAATATTCAGTTTCTTTGAGAGTCAAGGATATAGATCTAAAACAATTGCTTCCAGCGAAAACTCAGGTCAAGATAGATGATGGAAAAGTGAAAGCCGATCTGAATCTTTGGGGGAGAAATCTGGGAGATCCGGTCCCTAATTTGAATTTGTTTTTTAGTATCTATCAGATCGGGAACGATTTTGGTAAAAGTGCGATCAATATTTTTGCACCTTCTAATATACTCACCGATTTTATTTACGGCAGTTATGCGGTAGATAAGATAGAATTGGAATTGTCCAAAGGCTTGGTATATGCAGTGATCCTATTCAAACGTTCCATTTTAGGAACTATTATCCAGTTGGAAAATAACCAGGTGTCCCAGCAAAGAATGCCTTTGGCAAACTTCTTGAAACGTGCCCAAAACGAGATCGAAACTTTCAATCAGTAAAACTTATGAAGAATATTCCGAAATCCTATATTATTCTTTTTGCAATCTTTCCTTTGTTCGTGTATTGCCCTATCAAGGCCCCTCCGATCACGTTTACTCAGACCCAAACTGCTGCAGAAAAACAAATGTTGGGAGAAGATCGAAATCTTGAAAAAGACGGATGGTTAATTGCATCCATTAAAACTTCTTCTTCCGGTTCCGAGATCTGGGAAAGAGATCTAATTAAGGAAGAATTTGGAAATACAGGTGATAATCAATTCTATATGGCACTTCGTATTCTTGCGTATCTTGCGAGAGAACTTAGGGAATACAGAAGTCTCGGAGTATTGGCAGAAGGGCTGGATGGAAAAGTAAGATGGAATCCTAAGCTTAGAGAAGCGGGAGCGGACAAAATTTCCCAGGATCCGAAACAAAAGTCTCGAATAGATGATCTAATCAAACTTACGAACGAAAATAGAGACATCATAATTAAGGAAAAATTAAAGAAGGCATTTGCAGATCCGAATCGAACTATTACTGAAAAAGAAAAAGGTTCCATTAAGGAAAGTATCCAAACCACTTGGCTCCGTTCTGTGGATATAGGGGAATATTACGAAGTTTCTTCCGGGAATTGGAAAAAGAAGGAATAGTCTAATGAGACACTGGGTCCTATTTTTTTTCCTACTTCTATCCAGTAATTGCCTTGTTTTTATCCCGGTACAAAAGGTAAAACCGATCGAGTTCGATTACGGCCCGATCTCTAAAAACTATTTCAATCCTGAAAATGATAAACCGTTTCCTTTGACAGTTCAAAGGGGAAACAACCTTTATAATTCCACCACCAAGGATGGAAGATATCTATTTTATACGACGGGTCAAAAAGGAAATTATGATATCTGGTTTAGAGATCTCAAAAGTTCCATAGTGGTCCCAATCACGGAACATCCTTCTTCGGAATACAAGCCTGCTATTAGCCCGGACGGTAAGAAACTTGCATTCGTATCGGAACAATATGATACAGCGGGGGATATAGTCCTTTTAGAAATAGAGCCCGAAGTCTGGGCTAAAAAGATTTTAGAAGGAAAAAGATTTCTAAACGACGACTTCGAGTTTATTACAAATCCGGAATATTCTGATATTTCTAAGTCGGATAGGTTTTCGGACTCGGATCCTATTTGGGGAATGGATAGTAGGGTATTATTATTCTCTTCGGATAGACTAACTCCAGGGACACCTAACCTGATCCTATGGGATACGGAAGGAAAAGAAAAACCGATTTTACTCACTCAATCAGGGGCAGTGAATCCATATTGGTCCCAGGATGGAAAATCGATCGTATATCTTTCATATGCGGATTCCAGGGAAGGGGAGATCTATTCCTTGGATTTAGATACAAGGAAATCTAAAAGACTAACAAATGATTCTTATTTAGATTTTTCTCCCAGCCTATCTCCTGATGGAAGATATTTATTCTATACATCTATTCGTTCCGATTCGGATGGAAATCGAAAATTGGACGAGAGAGATAATAGTCTGATTATCCGATTGGATCTTTCTGATATGAAAGAAAGAAGACTTACCTCCGGAAATTTTTCTTTATTCGATACGAAATATTCTTCCTTTAACGGAGGAAGTGTCCTGTTCACTGCATCATATTATGGAACCTTAAATATCTATTTTCTTCCTTTGAGTGGGTCGATCCCGAAGGCTTCTAATATTTCCGCACAATTTGAACTGGCAAAAGAATACGGCAAAAAACAATCCCTGGATGATTATCTATTGGCATTGGATTCCTTGGAATTATATTACAAGGAAGATCCACTTTATCCTATTTTTCGAGCCAAGGTTTTAAACGAAAAATATTCACTCTATAAAAAGTCCGGAAAAACCTCCGAGATCAAAAAAGAAATGAGCGCTTCTCGTATGGACCCTAAATGGGGTCTTGCTTATGTATTCTACTTGGAATCTGAGAATAAAGGGATCTCTGAAATTAAAGAATATTTTTCTAATATTCGAAATAATGCAGATGCTCAGGTGGCAGCTTCTATCTTGGAAGAAATCGGAAATTTAGAAGAAAGATCCGGTAAAATAGAAGCTTCATTGAATTCAAAACAGGAATTGGTGACTCGATTTCCTGGATATTATAATATTCACGAAATTTTAAGAAATATAGGTGCCCTACAACTGAAAGAAGCAAAGAAGAAGGATTGGACCATACCTTCTACACTTTTGCAAGCGGCGAATGAATCCGAATCAAAAACGATCGAACTTAGGAATTTATACGGACTTTTTGAAGAACAGATATTGGCAGGTAAATCGGATTCGGAGAAAATTTCTCTCTCGGAAAAGATAGAATCTTCGAATAAGATCAAAGAACGTTCTACTGTATTATACAGATTTTTAATGTATACGAAAGCCGCGGGGCTTTTCGGACAGGGAGCATTTGCGGAAAGTAATTCTTTGCTCGAACCTTTATTAAAAGAGATTACTCCCAAAGATCCACTTTTTCTAAAAATTCATCTATTACGATCCTCGAATTTTAAAGGTCTCGGAAGTGTGCGTTATTCTTTGGAATCTCTCCGCACATTTTTAGAAAACTATGATCATGATTCCGGAGTAGAGATCTCTGATAAAGAGATGGAAAGGTTCTTTATCTATTTTGAGAATCTTGCTCGGAACTATGAGAATCGATCCGACTTCTTCCAAGCATCTCTACATTATTTTTATAATACGGAAAATATGTTCCTGGCGAAGAGCAAAAATCTCTTTCAGGACACCGTTTATAAGGACTATGCCATCTATTATCAAAAACTGATGGTGGATACTTCTTTTAAATTGGCCAGATCTATAAGTGAAAAGAATGCCTCGAGTATTTTAGGTAATTTGAATCCTCTCGAATTCGATCCATTGGATAAAAAAGAAGGGCTTGTTTATATAGATCAGTATTTTGAGAAAGAGAAAATTTTACCTCGGGCTCGGGCCTTCTTGGACCTAGCCACATTATACGGTTATGCGTATTATCTGATCAATCGTTCCGTGATCCGGGAAACATTTTATTATAATTCCGGAACAATGGACCGTATCAAAAAAGAGGCGGCTCTTAGGGATTTCAAACAGGCGGAATATGAGCTTAGATGGATCATATTTGCTGAGCCAACTTATCATGATGCATACCAACTTTTAGGTTGGTTATACCAATATGTGGACATCATGAAGTCTAGAAAACCTAATGATAAGGAACCTACTGATGAGGATAAGTATAAGGACGTATATTCCAAATATTTCCCGGAGAAAAACTTTGAGGAGAATATAGAGTTATACAGCCAGATCTTAGAGTTGCTTGGAGAAAATTTCCAAAACAAAAAAGCTCTCTCGGATCTTAGATTGAATTTAGGTAATAATTATTTCTTACTTAAAAACTATCCTAAGGCGGATGAACAATATTCTTTAGTCGAATCTTATTCGAATTATATAATATCTAAGGCGCAATTCGAGGATTATAGACAAAAAGCGGTCTTCTTATTCAACTCCGCTCGTGCTTCCATGTACATGTCGAAGTATGGAGACGCGGTCCGAAAACTAAAGAATGCATCCGATATATATTCTAAAAACGAATTTTTACAATTATACTCCGGAACGGATTACACTAAAAACCTTCAAAGTTATAGGGAAAAATTAACTCTACTTAGGACATTAACAGGCTTATCCCATATGGAATTGGGAGAATACGCGCTGGCTCTTCCTTATCTGACGGAAGCTCTGGAATTAAACGAACCTTCCCGATTAGTAGACCCAATCAATATCAGAAACGCATTAGCGATTTCTTATCAAAAGTTGGGTTATATTTCCAAGTCCGAAGAAAATTTAAAAGAGGCGGAGATATTAGCTTCTTCCAGGACAACTCTCTGGTTACCCAAAAAGGTAAGTCCTAAATTTTGGGAATCTGTCTGGGATTCTATTTGGGATTTCGTTTTTGAAACGGTTCTTCCGGATTCGGTCCGTATTTCCGGATCAGGTAGATTTCCGGAGGCTATTCCTCCGGTATTCCAACCATTATTGTCTTCTGGAATCAGAGTAAATAATCTTGTTTTAGAACAGAACTATCGTTTAGCCGCGGAAGAAACAGATAAACGATTGGAATATGTAAGTAAAAAAGGTTTGAAGAAAACTTTGGCCGGGCAATTGGTGCAGTCCCAATCTTATGCAGACCTTGGGTTTTTTCAGTATAAAAGAAATGAATTTGAAAAAGCTAAATTAGCGTTTTTAGAAGAGAATGATTTCTTAAAAGACTCTGCAAACCTATCAGGAAGGTCAACAGGTAGCTTTAAAAGATATTTATATTCGTTATTCGCTTCTATAGAAGCCTCCGATAAAAAGGTATATTCCGAAGAATTAAACAAAGCGTTGGAAGAGCTTGATAGATTCAAAAGAGAATCTATGGAGAACTGTCTCTCTTCCTGGTCGGAAGATCTATTGGAAGGAAATTCGGTATGTTCCGAAACGTTTTACAAACAATATTATGATTATGATATATTAAAAGCGACATTACTCTATTATTCCGGGGAAGAGAATTTTAAAAAAGGAGAATGGTTAGAAGGTTTCGAAAAATTAGGGATCTCTTCTTCTTTACTCGAAACTCCTTCCGGATTGCCGAAAGAGATTGTTGGACTTTCAAAGGATCCATTCCCGAGAAAAGAAAGGGTATTTCACTTTTTAAGTAGGGCTAGTGTATTTTATAGATTAGGGGACCTGGAAAAAGCGGAAGAATGTTTAAAAGCCGCGGAAGAGATGGCGAATGTATTTTACTTTGGAGCTGAGTTGATCCAAACCTGGGTTTTACAAGCAAGGCTGGATCTAATCTCTAAAAAGCCGGATAAGGCAAAGGTAAAACTATCCAAGGCAGAAGAACTCCTTAAAAAACAATTTCATCTGATCTCGGACAATAAAAGTTTTTTACTAAGGGATTTATACGAAACAAAGATCAGGGCGGAACTGGACTCCGGAAATACGAATACTGCGTTTAATGATTGGATACGACTGCAGAGATTATTAAATTTTCGTAATTTTCAAAAAGGAAATTGGGAATTCAAAGAAGCCAGGGCGGAATACATAAAATTTGAATCGGATTGGAAAAACTACAGAAATACTTACTTTAAATACCAGAATGCCTTGGAGACAAGAGGGGATGTTAAAAAAGAAGAGATTACACTTTTTCAATCTGGAGCCCAAGTCACTAAATCTTTAGAAGTGTTAAGATCAAAATTTCCCAAAAGAACTGCGTTTTTAGATCCTTTCGGCCCAGTTGCCGACGAAGTTCTAAATCAGAATGAAACCGAAATTCGTTTATTGGAATCCAGAGGTTCCGTATTTGCAAGGATCAGAAGTGCTTCTTCTTTAAAAATCATGAATTTTGAGAATGAATCCAAAGCGGAAAGTTGGATCAAATCTAATTATGAAAATGCAGGTCGTAATCTTATTTTAGATCCTGGAAATACATCCATTGGGGAAACATTGGGATCTCAGATTTCCGGCATCAGCTTTAAACTTTCTTCTTCGGTCTCTAATAAAGAAGAAAGAACTCCGAAAGTGATCTCCTCTTTTTTGCCTATTGGCGGATGGAATTACAGAAAAATAGATTCTGATTCCTGGACGGATATATTAGAAGATACTGATGTATTAATAAGTCCTTTCCCTGATGTAAAAGGAGATTCTACCTTTGGAGAAAGAAAAAAGGATACACTCGAATTAAGAGAACTTTTTTCGAGAGAACATAGATTAGGTGCGGTCATATTTACTTATTCTGAAAAGCCGAACTGGCGCCAGATCTCAAAAGTTTACACGGGGCTTTCCGGATCGGGCGTAAATTTGATGTATGTATGTCCCGGCGAAACTTGTGTGAAAGAATCCTTGGGGGAAATTTTTACAGGTAAACTATCCAATTCTGCGATCCGTTTCGGAAGACTTCAGGAAAGATCCGGAAATAGAAATGTAGAAGCGGAAAGGTTATTTGCTAAGTCCAGAAGAGACGAAAGAATTTCGGATTCTTCCGAAGTGTTTTCCGGTCTACATAAGGCTCGTTCATATGCGGAATCGAATTCTAATTTAGCTCTTAAGATCGAATCGGATCTGTTAAGGGCTTACCAAAGGTTAAAACCTGATTTTTCTTTGGGTAAAATTTTCTCCTTACGTTATGAAAATCGAGATCTAAATTCTCAGAAAGAATTAGGATTGAACTTATGTTTGTCCAGATTGCTGGAAACGGAATATAAAGACTGTGGTGGAATCTCTCTGCCGGAAACTAAGAATGAAATTTTAAATGGAATATTTGCCTTAAAAGAGGGGAAATTTCCAGGGACTTCTCTCAGTTCTAATATTTCAGCGGATAAATACGATCCTTTCTTATTTAGATTAAAACTTTCTAATCTAGCCCTGGAAGCTTATTATCCTGATTTGGCTATTTCTCAACTTGGACTTGCGAAACAATTTATCTCCTCCGGTTCGGATCTGGAAACTTGGAAAAAGATGGAAGCTCGGATCAAGAAAGAAAAAGCTCTATTGGAAGAAGAGGAGGATTGGTCTGAAAATTCTAATCAAATTGAATTGGACCCGCAAGAGAGAAATTATCCAAGGCATTTGGCATTTTTAGAAAATCGTAAAAAGTTAGGACATAGGATCTCCCCTCTTTCTTTATATTCTGAGATCCATAGTTCTTCCAAAACTTTGTTCCAAACATTAGATACTGAGTCCAGATCTTCCGTGTTGGATCTACTACGCTATTCTCTTCCGGAAGAAACCGGAAAGGAAATGGAAGAATTTTTGAATTCTTTTGTGGAACTGGAAAGTTTTAAGAAAAATTTTCCACGACAAGCAAGGATCATGTTAGAGTTTTCAAAGGCTTATCTTTCCAGAGGGGATTATGATAAAGCAAAATATTGGATCTCCAAATCGAAAGGAATTTCGGATGAGCTTTATTCTGCTGAAATTGAATTTTTAAATTCTAAAATTTCCTATTTAGAAGGCAAAAAACCCGCTAAAATATCAGAGTCCGGTTTTTCCGAATATCTATCCGAATACGAAAATGCTTCTACTAAAAAGTCTTCCGAATTTGTGGAATTAACAAATCGTTTTGTTAAACATAGAAAAAAGAAAAAGTTTATCTCTGCAGAAAGAAGAGAGCTTAACGATTTTATAACGTATTTGCAGACTCTTTCCTTTCAACAAAATGATTCGGAGACGTTTTTCGATTTAGGACTGATCAAGGATAAAATTTATGCAGTTCGTTCGGCTTTGTTTGGACGTTCTGTTTCTTATTCCGATCTTCCTAATTTTAATAAAATATCCTTCTCATTGGAAGAGAAAATTCCTGAAAACCAAGAGTTCTTGGCTTTGATGGACCTGGGGTTGAAAACTTTCTATATCAAATTTACAAAAGGTAAATCCAAAGGTGACCTCGCTTTCAAAGACAATCGAAAGTTAAGAGCTTCTATTTATAAATATAATGAAGAAGCAGATAAGGGTGGTGCAGAGGTTTTACTGAGGGAAGCTTTGGAGACTGAGATTCGTCAGAATATTCGTCCTTCTAAAAATAAGACCACATATCTATATCTTTCTTCTTATCATTTCTTGGCTCCAATATTGCCTAAGGCGGATGAAGAGATCTATTATGTGGCAGATCCGGAGACATTACTAAAAAATCCTGTGCATAAGGAAAAGGACGAATTCTGGGATGGGTTTGGGATTATCACTAAGGATGATTCAAACTTTCCGAGCTGGTATTCACAGTTGCTCCAATTGGAAAACTTAGAACTTTCTCCTAAGGGAAATCCTTCGATCACTCCATTTCATGTGCTTCGGATACCTTTAGTGGAAGATAGAGAGAGAGGAATTCTGTTCGGAAATAAATCTGTTTCTGATATAGAACCTGGAACTTTACAAGGTGTTTGGATACTCGCTTCTTCTTTCCTAGAGGGTTTGGGGAATGCTTCTTTAAGTTTAAGAGATTCATTATATTATTTAGGAAAATTTTGGAAGGGACCAGGGATCGTAAATCTTGGGTTCCAAACGGACACTCATAATTCCAGATTCTTAAAAGAGATTTCCTCCAGAAAAGAAGACTCTAAAACTTCTCTTCGGAGCCGTTTTTTGAAAACGATGGATACGATGAGAGAAGTCTACCCTGTAGATAAATATTGGAACGGTTATAGATTATTTACGACTTCTTTTATTATAAAAGAATAATCCTTAGTTTTATTTGTGGGATTTTGCAAGAGGAGATTTCGATTTTTCCACCAAATAGAATATGCAGGGCAGATAAACCAGGGTAAATATTTCCAAAGTTAGACCCCCTACTATAACTGTTGCCAAGGGTCTTTGCACATCCGAACCGATCCCAGTGGCGGTTGCCGCTGGAATTAAACCTAGTAGAGCTAGAAGAACAGTCATGATTCTCGGTCTGAATTGCAATTTTGCCGCCTCTAATACCGAATTTTTCAGATCCAGATGATGACCATCACTAAGTAAATGTAACATTCTGGAAACGAATAAGACGCAGGTCATAGTCGAAATTCCGAAAAGGGAAACAAATCCAACTCCGGCGGAGACCGAAAAATTCATACCTCTTAACTGTAATGCAAGAATTCCTCCGGTAACCGAAATCGGAAGTCCTGCAAGTCCTAATAGAGCATAACGTGGAATTCTAAAGATCGCAAATAGAAAGCAGAATATAAGCCCGAGGGTCGCAGGAATTACTATCCTTAACCTTTCGCCTGCTCTAGTTAAATTTTCGAATTGTCCTCCCCATCCAATATTAATCCCTTCGGGCAGTACTACTTTTTCGGAAATTTTTTGTTTAGCTTCTTGGACAAAACTTCCCTGGTCTCTTCCCCTAATGTTTGTGCGTACGGAGATTTGTCTTTTTCCATCCTGTCTTTGGATGATCGTAGGTCCGTCTTTTAATTCTATCGTCGCAAGTTCGGAAAGAGGTATCCTTCCTCCGCTAGGGGAACTGACTAAAAGATTTTTGACGGATTCCAAAGAGGAGCGGAAGTCTGTGGTGTATCTTACCACTATATCGAATCTTCTTGGGCCGTCGTAAAGTTCTCCCACTTCTTTTCCACCGATTGCCGCTTCCACAGTGTTTAGGATATCCGAGGCATTGATCCCGTATCTTGCGGAATTTTTTCGGTTCACTTCTATAGTGAGTTGAGCCTGATCCCTTTCTTGTTCTATCCCGGATTCCGTGGCTCCATGTATTTCTCGAATGATTTCAAGGATTTCGCCCGCGGTTTTTCTGAGTTCCTTTAGATCTTCTCCATTCAAAAAAATCGCAAGATCAGAAACGCTTCCTGTTACAGATTCGGTAACATTATCCAAAATCGGCTGGGAAAAAAGAAGTTGTACTCCTGGGAGAATGTCCTGCAGATCCTTTTTGATTCTTTTTAAAAGTTCCGCTTTCGGAATTTTTTCCTTCCAGAGTTCGTAATCTTTCAAACCTACCAGGATTTCCAAACGATTCGGTCCGTAAGGATCCGTTCCCTCGTCATTTCTTCCGAGTTGTGTTAGAACCACAGAAACTTGTTCGTGTTTTAATAATGATTCTTTAATGGACGGAATATATTTTTCGGCTCCTCGTATATGCATACCGACCGGAAAAAAACATCTTACATTGATTGCGCCTTCGTCCAATTCAGGCAGGAACTCCGTCCCCAGTCTGGCGAAACCTACTGTGAAAGTAAATAATACGATCCCAAGAGAGTAACCTACGGTTTTTCCGGGGGATTTTAAGGCGATATTTATTACAGTATCATAAAGTTTTAATAGATTTTCCAGAACCGGATTTTTCCATTCTAGGGGAGTATCCGAATAAGAGCCCATTTTGGACCTATAAAGTAAGGCCATGAGCACGGGTATTACTGTAAGCGTTAATAATAAACTTCCCAATATGGCATAAGAAAGTGTGAATGCCATAGGAGAGAATAATTTCCCTTCTATCCTTTGGAATGTGAATATAGGAAGATATGCGAATATGATGATCGTGATGGAAAAAAAGATCTCTTTTCCCACTTCCGTGGCGGATGTTTTGGTAAGATCCAAAATTTCCGCAAACCCGGTCCCAGCCCGATGTGTTTTTCTGTGATCCGAATATTTTCTGAAAATATTCTCCACCATAACGACTGCACCGTCTACTATGATCCCAAAGTCGATCGCTCCCAAAGAGAGTAGGTTGGCCGGAATACCTGTGAGTTTCATCATGGTAAATCCGAATAATAATGAAATCGGAATCGTGCAAGCAACCACGAGTGCGGATCTTAAACTTCCTAAGAAAAAAATCAGAACTAGAGTTACTATACTAACTCCTTCGAATAAGGTATGATATACTGTGCGGATCGTATAGTCTACTAGCTCTGTCCTGTCATACGTAGCTACTATCTTTACTTCTTTCGGAAGAAGATGTTTGTTGATAAAGTTTATTCTATCTCGGACTCTTTCGATCACTTCGGAAGGGTTTTCTCCTCTTCTCATCGCGATCAAACCTTGGATGCCTGAATTTCTAGCTTTGATCTCTCCAGTGATCGGATTCCTAAGACTATAACTGAAAAATCCGTCCGGATATCTGGGATACTCTTCCACAGAGGCAAGATTGCTGATATATATCGGAGTTCCACCGACAGCGGTAACCACTATATTCTCGATATCCTCTTTTGTCTGGATGGCACCTAATCCGCGTACTACGAAACCTTGCTCTCCTCTTGTGAGAATATTTCCTCCCGTATTTCGGTTATTATTTTTAACCGCTTCCATCAGGTCCGAAAGAGAAAGATGATATCTATATAATCTGTTGGGAGAGGTGATGATATGGATCTGTTTTTCAAGACCTCCGAAGTTTACAATATCCGCTACACCGGGGACCTGTCTTAGAGATGGAATGATCACCCAATCCTGTAATGTACGGAGTTCCATAGGAGTCCATTCCGGATCCGCTTCTATAGTATAACGAAAAATTTCTCCAACCGGTCCTGTCAAAGGTGCAAGGCTTACTTCGGCTTCTTCCGGCAATTCAACATTATTCAGTCTTTCTAAAACGAGTTGCCTTGCGGTAAAATCAGTGATTCCGTCCTCGAATACGAATTGTAAAACGCTTAATCCGAAAATTGTTTTGGATCTTCTGGTCAGAACATATGGAACGGAATTTAACCCTCTTTCTAAAGGGAGAGTGATTCTTCTCTCCACTTCTAAGGCAGCTTTTCCGGGAAGAAGTGCAATTACGCTTACCTGAGTATCTCCCACGTCCGGGTATGCTTCTTTTTTTAGATCGGACCAGGACCAAAGTCCGAATCCTAAAATGGAGACAGCAAGGGTTATACTAGGGATCCTATTTTCTAAACAAAAGGAGATAAGTTTATCTATCATTTTAGAATCCGAAACTTAAACCTTTTAAAAGAAAGGCTCCGTTTATGATCACGTTATCTCCCGTTTGAAGGCCTCCGTTTATGATCGTTCTATCTTCTCCGGATGTTCCTAATACTACCTGCCTTCTTATGAATATTCCCGGTTCTTCCTGGATGAAAACATAACTTTTTTCATCCACTGTGACTATGGAATTATTAGGTAATACTATGACGGAAGTTCTAGGATCACCGAAATCGACCCTTGCATACATTCCAGGTAGGATTTTATCCTTGGGATTTTTAATTGTGACCCGAACTTTAACGGTTCTTAATATAGGATCCACCACTTCTCCCACTGCTTCCGCTTCTCCTAAGAATATTTTTCCGGGAAAGGAGGAGAATTGGATCCGTACTTCTTCTCCTTTTTGAACCTCGCTCAACTGTGATTCCGGCACGTCGCAGATGAGCCAAAGAGAGGAACCGGTGACTGAATCCAATTCTTTGGGATTAAAACCTATGGTCCTAAGTTTTGATTCCGCTTCCGCACTTTCGGATTTGGCGATCGCAAAATTCGATTCCGCTTCTGCAACTTCTCTTCCTGTTGCTGCTTGGTTTGCATACATATCCCTGACTCGATTCAAATCTTTTAATGACTTGGAAGTAACGGCTCTTCCTCTTTTGTATTCGGCGTAGATTTGGGTGGTTTCTCCGGAATCAAAAAGAATGATTTTTTCTCCTGAGTTTACGGAAGTATTGATACTTGCGATCACCCTTGCAGGAGCAAGGACAGAAAAAGATGCGTTACCGATCCCCACTTTTACTGTTTCGAATTTTGCAAGTGCAGGAGAATCGGAAGGGAATTCTATATGTTGTCCGTTGTCGGTAACTTTGGGACTTCTATCTTTTTCTTCCTTCCAGGCTTCCTTCTGTTTATGGGAAGAATACCACGAGTTTAGCCAGAAAGAGAATATTATAAAAATGAGAATAAGGAGCCATCTTTTAGGTCTTCCTTTCAGATAACGTTCATACAAAGAAGAAAACATCTATTTGTCCGCTCCTAAGATCGTTTTTCCGATGCTACTATTCAGGATTTCCATAGATTCTATTAGATCTGAATTTAACCGTATCGCTTTCACTATACTATCGCTGTATGATTCGTAAAAATCAGCAAATTGTAAAATTGTAATGTATTTTTTTCTATAATTTTCTATCATTAGATTTGCTAGATTTCTATAATCCTGAGTAAAATAATTTCTGTATTCGCCGAATACTCTCTCTTTTTCCTTAAGTTTAGCGAGGGCCGCCTTTACTTCCGTTTTTACGCTCAAACGTTTTTCCTCGTATGCAGCCTTTTTCGAAGCAAGAGCCATTTCGGAAGTTTTGATATTTCCTTGGTTCCGATCGAATACCGGAATTGTCGTGGATACGGTAAATCCGTAATAGTTCTGTATATAATTTCCGGCTCTATCCCAGCTTCCGCCCAGAGCGAGATCGGGGACGGCCATGGCTTTTTGTAGAGAAAGATTGGTCTGTTCCGCTTTGACGGAAAGTTCCATACTTCTAAGATCCGGCCTCCATTCCATGGCATTATTGATGAGCTCATTCTGATTTAACCCGGGAGTAAGCGGGGTATATTCATTATTTGGAATATAGGAGGGAGAAATTTCCGAATCGTAAAAACTCGGCTCATTCAATAATACTTTGAGAGAAGCTTCCTTATCCAGGATATCTTTTACTAACTCGGAACGATCCGTTTCCAAACGAAATAGGATCGCTTTTAAACGCAGAACTTCGGAAAGAAGCATCTCTCTACTTTTATAAACTTTTTCTGCGCCTATTATTGTACTCCTTACCTGGGGAATACTTTCGTCGTAAAATTCCAAAGCCTTTTTGGAAAAATATAAACCGTAAAAAGTGGACCTGAGCTCCAATCTTAAGGACCTAAGTGTATCATAAAATAATTGCTCCGCAATTTCTTGGTTCCATTTGGAGAGACGGATCCTTTTATCTCGTTTGCCTGCTAATAGGAATAACTGTTGGACTTGGATTGCGGTTTGTCCATGTCTTGTGGTATCTAAATAAACTCCCGTATTCTGATTATAGATATTCTGATCCAAAAATACGGAAGGATTATCCCAAAGCCTCGCCTGTAATACGGCTCCTTTCCGGGATTCTGCATCTAATTTGGAGGCAAGAAGTGATAGATTATTTTTTAAAAATAAGTCTTCCGCTTCTTTTAAGTCTATAAATTTAACGTTAGGTGCCGTTATCTCCGCTTCCGGATCGGGCGGATCTGCCTCCAGAGCAAGGCATAGTGCACTTAAATATAATAGAATAAGAAAACGTTTTTTTCGGAATATGTATGAGTACATACTGGAATACCCCCTATATGATTTCAGGATACGATTTAGAATTTTAATAAATACTAATATTTAAATCGACAGGGGAGGGGGCAGATCTGTGAGCAAATTCGACAAAACGAATTGAGATCCGCAGGAAAGTTGCTTTTTCGAGGTTTTAGTAAAGAATCTAGATATTAAAAAATCGGAGATCTCGGAAGAAGGATCATATTCTGAAGAATCCGACATCCAACCGGAGTAGATCCCATCCTCGTCCATATCCGCTTTATGAGTCCATTTTACTAGGTTTTTATGGACCTTTTGTTTGATTTGGTATCCTGTTTCCAGTCCGCTAGGGGTAGGATAGAAGGAAATGGAGAATTGGAATAGAAAAAAGGGAAGGATAAAATAAGGATATCTTCTGATTTTTCCCAGGCCAGACATTCGAATGAAAGTATCTTATTTGTATCTGATTTGAAAAGTATAAAACGTATCGACGAATCTATTCCTGAAAATTTTTCATTCGAAAACGATTTAATTTTTCTCTTCTAATAGTGCTTTCCTCTCTTCTGCACTTCTCTCTTTTAACTTTTTCATCTCTTCGTGGAATTTAGAAAAATCCTTTCCAACTTCTATAAACCTTCTTTTGAAATACCCGGTTCCGGAATTGTATCTAAGCATTCCGATGAAGTCTTCATTATTCCAATCTTTTTCTGCAAGTTTTTTAGAATTGATCTTAGTCCATTTTGTTTGGAGGATTTTTTTTCTAAAGTCGCCGATGATCTCCGATTTTTTGGCTCTTAGCACATCATCTGTGTCACCTTTCGAGTATGCTGCCTTTAGTGAATTTGCAGTTTCTATAATTAAGTTTTTATAAAGTTTCGTTTCTTCTTCCGATTTTCTTCTTTCTTCTAAAAGTTTTGGGCCTCCGATCTTTAAGACATATTCCTCCGAGCCCTGGTCTTCTACAAAACTTGCATAACTTTCATTAAATAAAGTATCTCCTGGAAAATATACTGTGGCATGCGCCATTTCGTGGATAACGATTGAAGCTAGATCTCCCGGATCTTCATAAAGTTGAGAAGAGAATAACGGGTCTTCGAACCATCCCAAGGTGGAATAACCCGCTGTGATTCGTATTCTTGTATCGAAGCCCTGGTCTTTTAAAGATTGTTCTTCTTCTTTTACTTTTTCGAGAGAAAAATATCCTTTGTATGGGACTCTTCCTGCAATGGGGAACCACCAAGTATAGGATTCGAATTTAAGAGGATGGCAGGCGCTTACATGCCAACCGATTGCTGGTCTATCCAATTGTACAAAACTTTTGAAGCCACCTTCCGGAGAGAGTGCCAATTCTTGGATCCCGAATTCTCTGATCTTCTCCACTTCTTTTAATTTTGTTTTGGTAGTTTCCGGTATCTCTGGATCGGCTAAAACTTCTGAGATTGCTTTTCTTTGTAGTAATATCTTTGCCTGTTCTTTTCCCAAATGATAAAGATAGGGAATACATCCTTGGCCGGAAAAGAATAGAAAAAACAAAACGGGTATCCCGGATAAGAATCCTAGTCGACGATTCTTTCCGTTAGGTAGAAGGTGGGTTGAGTCTGATTGCATGAATATTCGTCTTCCTAAAATCGTTTGGATCAATATCGGACTTTTGGTTTTATTCCTATTCGTCCTCATTCTTCCGGGAGAAGGAGGTTTGTCCTCCTTTTTCCGAGGCGGCAAACCTCTCGGATATTCCGACCAAAGAGCCGGGATCCAATTGCAGAATGCTTTTCGAAATGTTTATAATTCCGCAAAGGATTCTGTAGTTTCTATCCGTACCAAAAAAACAGAAGCGATTACAAGCCCTTATCAATATTTCGATTATCGCACCGAAAAACTTTCCTCTTTCGGGAGCGGGTTTCTCATCCACGAAAAAGGATATGTTGTCACAAATTTTCACGTGATCTTGGATGCGGAAAGTATAGAAGTAATTGCTTCCGACGGTAGTGTTTTCCCCGCTAAATTTGTGGGAAGCCATGAAAGAGCGGATATCGCTCTTCTGAAAATCAAAGAAGGAAGCGGACTCAAACCAGTTTCTTTCGGAGATTCTGATAAGATAGAAGTGGGGGATTGGGCAATTGCAATCGGTTCTCCCTTCGGTTTAGAAAGATCTTTTTCAGTGGGTGTTGTTTCCGCAAAATATAGAGAAGATCTGGATGAGACGGGCCAAACCCATATCCAAACAGACAGCATGATCAATCCTGGTTCCAGCGGTGGGCCTCTTCTTAATATTTACGGAGAAGTAATCGGGATCAATCGTTTGATCCGAAGCGATTCTGGTAGGAACACCGGCATCGGTTTTGCGATCCCGATGAATTATGCCAAAAAGATAATCCAGCTCATCGAAGAGAATAAGGGCAGAATTATCCGACCTGCCACTCTGGGAGTGATGGCGACTGTCCCACTTCCGGACCATAGAAAGGCTCTTGGAATTCCCGCAGATTGGAAGGGAGTCTTGGTCTATGATATGGATTCAGGTTCTTCCGCAGAAAGTTCCGGTTTGAAACGATATGACTTCATTATGGAAGCAAACGGAGTCCAAGTTAAAAATATTAATGATCTGAGGGAACAGGTCGGAATAGTAGGATTAGGCGGCAGGTTAAAACTTAGGATCTACAGGGAAAAATCCCTGCAAGAACTGACCGTTAGATTGATACAGAAATAATTTTTCTAAAATCATAAGGCTAGACATGAGAAGAAATATCGTTCACAGCGGTGCTGATGCTCTCATTTACGAGATCCGTCAGATCGTAGGAGTCGCTAAAAAGTTAGAAGCTCTCGGAGTTCCGATTACTTACGAGAATATCGGAGATCCCATCCAAAAAGGAGAGAAGGTCGCTCCTTGGATGAAAAAAATCGTTTCGGATCTGATCCTCGAAGACAAGTCCTGGGCCTATACGGCTACTCAAGGATTCGAAAAAACCAGAAACTTTTTAGCGGACAAAGTGAATGAAAGAGGCGGAGCGCAAATCACCGCCGATGATATATTATTTTTCAACGGACTAGGTGATGCGGTCGCTAAAATTTTCGGATTTTTAAGAAGAGAGGCTCGGGTCATAGGACCAAGCCCTGCATATTCTACACTATCTTCTGCGGAAGCTGCTCACTCCGGTTACGAGCATATGACCTATAATTTAAATCCGGAGCAGGGTTGGATGCCTGATCTGGAAGATATTGAGAATAAGGTCAAATATAACGACTCGATTGCTGGAATTCTTCTAATCAATCCGGATAATCCTACCGGTGCAGTATATGATAAAAATGTAATGCGTGAGATCGTAAAGATCGCAGAAAAATACGATGTAATGCTTATCTGCGACGAAACATATGCTCATGTGAATTATTCCGAAACAGGAACAATCCATCTTTCTGAAGTGATCGGGAACAAGGTGCCTGGAATGGCTCTTCGTTCCGTTTCGAAGGAATTTCCTTGGCCAGGTGGAAGATGTGGTTGGTTGGAGATATTCAACAAGGATAAGGATCCGGTTTTTGCTCGTTATGTAAAAACTCTTTTGGATGCTAAAATGTTGGAGGTGTGTTCTACCACTCTTCCTCAGATGGCAATCCCGGAAGTATATTCCCATCCTCAGTTTCTTCCCCATTTAAAAGAAAGAAATGAGAAGTTCAAGAAGAAGGCCAAACTTGCCACCGAGTCTTTTAAAGGATTAAAAGGTGTTACTGTAGTAGAACCTAAGGGTGCATTTTATCTTACTGTTGCATTTGATAAGGGAATTTTAGGGGATAAGATGACTCTTCCTATCTCTAATCCAAAGGCAGAAGAATTTATCAGACCTCTTCTCGGGAATTGTGCTCCGGATCGTAGGTTTGTGTATTATCTTTTGGCTTCTACTGGAATATGTGTGGTTCCACTTTCTTCTTTCTGTACTGATAGAGACGGATTTAGGGTAACACTTCTAGAAGAAGATGAGGAAAAATTCCGTTGGATCTATAATACTTTGAGAAAGAGTATAGAGGACTATACAGCTTCCGCTTAGGATATGGGAAACAATAAAGAAAGAGTTCCTAAGATCGGAGTAATGGATTCCGGAATGGGAGGACTTTCCGTTCTTAAGGAACTCTTGGATCTTCCCTATTCCGTGAATTTTCTCTATTATGGAGATCTTGCTCATGCTCCTTATGGGGAGAAACAAACCTCGGAAGTTTTGGAACTCACTCGCAATGTATGTAATTTTTTCTTAAAAGAAGAAGTAGATGCGATCCTTCTTGCTTGTAATACTGCAACCTCTGCTTCCGCTTTTAAATTAAGAGAAGAATTGTCCGTACCTGTATTCGGTATGGAACCTGCAATCAAACCTGCACTTCTGGCCCACCCTGGAGAAAAAATTGCGTTACTCGCCACTTCAGTTACTCATAGGGAAGAGAAACTGCATGCCCTGAAATCCGAATTGGGCGCGTCCGAAAGAGTAGTTCACTTAAATTGTGACGGTCTTGCGACACTAGTGGATCATGGAAAATGGGGAGAAGCCAAACTTCTTCTTAAAAACATATTAAAAATTCCTCAAGAACAAAGAATTCGTGCTCTTGTATTGGGATGCACACATTACGTATTCTTGAAAAACGAAATAAAAGACCTCTATCCGGAGGCAATTCTGCATGATGGGAACCAGGGGACCGTCCGCCATTTAGTCAGATCTCTTCATTTGGATGGAAAACAAGGGCGTCCTAATTATAATCTGTTCTTTTCTTCCCCTAATAATCTAAAAGAAACGGAAGGTCTGGCCTCCCAGTTATTACAAAAAGTATCCCCATAACAGGTGGAAATTTTTTTCCTAAAGAGTATTTTTTTGGTTCCCGGTCTAGGCGCTTTGTATTAGCTTTATGAATCCGTATGAACTCTATATCCATATCAAAGCTAGTTGTGATCCTATTAGTTCCGAGCCTATTCTTCTTCTGCAAACCTAAAGAAGAAGAAACTACGGATGCAATCGTCTCCTTTATCGTAGGAAAAGCGACTGCTGAAAAAGCGGGCTCTGTCCTGAAGGCGAGTGATCGTGTTGTGGAATCAGAAATCGTAAAAACAGACAAAGATGCTACTCTTGATCTAACCACTACTTTAGGGACAGTTCGACTCTTAGGTGGTTCCGAGGCTTCTATCGCTGCATTGAGAGCGGATCAAAATTATATTAAGATCAACTCAGGCAATATTTTGGTAAAAGTCGCCAAACTGAAAAAGAACGAATCCATCTCAATCGATACTCCTACCGTAGTAGCTGCCGTTAGAGGGACCCAATTTTGGGGACAGGTAAATCCTGCTAATGAAACAGGAACATTCGCAGTGAGAGAAGGTAGTGTTCAAATCACAAGAAAAGACGATGAGGCACGAGTTTTGGTAAAAGCAGGAGAAGCAGTAGACTTGGGACCTGGGATCAAGGCTCTAAAAGTTCGCCCTGCAGCTGCGGGAGAGCTCTCCGCAATGGAACAAATCGATCAAATGAAATAGCTTTTTTTCTGGGCATTAGACCCGAGCCGGGAATTCTGTTCTGGAGCGGGTCCATGCAAGAAGAAATCAGTTATAAATCCGCCGGAGTCGATACAGAAGCCGGCCAAGAATTCGTCAAAAAGATCAAACAAAACGTAGAATCTACCCATGGCCCAAGAGTTCTCGGCGGGCTTGGAGGATTTTCAGGCGCCTTCGACGTTTCCTTCCTCAAAAATTATAAAAATCCGATATTACTTAGCGGGACCGACGGTGTAGGTACCAAGGTAGAGCTCGCTCGTTTATTCAATATTCATGATACGATCGGCATAGACCTGGTCGCTATGTGTGTGAATGATATTCTTGTCTCCGGTGGAGAACCTTTATTTTTCTTAGATTATATAGCCTGCGGTAAATTGATCCCGGAAAGAATGGAAAGGATCGTTGCAGGTATCGTAAAAGGATGTAAACTTTCCGGAGCTGCACTTCTCGGCGGAGAAACCGCAGAACATCCGGGCACAATGGATCCGGACGAATACGATCTAGGCGGGTTCGTTGTAGGTGCAGTGGAGAAGGAAGACTTAATAGATGGATCCAAGATCAAACCTGGGGATATCGTTTTAGGTTTAGAATCTTCCGGTCCTCATAGCAATGGATTTTCTCTTATCCGCAAATTGTATTTGGAAGGTGGAAGAAAACTCCCCGCAGATCCAGGGTTAGTCGATTTCTTAAAAGAATTCGCACTTCGTCCTACGAGGATCTATGTTCAGAGTATACTGAACCTTACCAAAAAAGTTGAAGTAAAAGGAATGGTACATATCACTGGAGGAGGTTTTTACGAAAACATTCCTAGAGTGCTTTCTGATTCTTTAGCTATTGAGATCAAACGAGAGAATCTTCCTGAAAATCCTTTCTTTGCCCGAGTGCAGAAAGATTTTCCTTCTTTAACCGAAAAGGAATTGTATTCCACCTTTAATATGGGAATCGGATACATAGTCATCGTTTCTCCGGAGTCTGTGGCAGATGCAACTGCGGCTTTGGAAGAAAAAGGAGAGCTGGTCCATAAAATCGGAGTAATCACTTCGAAAAATAAAGAGTCCGTTCTTTTTGTCTGAACTTTTCAAACCGGTAGAAATATGGATCGGATCCAAACTCTTCTAAAAAATCCAATTTTTATCTTATCTAAAAAGAATCCATTCATGCTTTCTAGATGGAGTATCCTGTATGTACTCCTTGGATTATTTGCAGGAGTATTCTCAGCAGTATTTTGGAAAATTCTGGAATATCTCACCAAACTTTTAGCAGGTTTCCAAGGGCATTATATTATTCTGATCATGACCTTGTCCGGTTTGGGTATCGGACTCCTCATTTATTTCTTGGGAGAGCCTGGAGAGATCTCATTAGTAATTGATAATATTCGTTTTAGGGGAGGAAAACTCGACCCTAAAAATAATCCTTCGATGAGTTTATCTTCTTTGCTTAGTATTTCTTCCGGAGGAAGTGCAGGACCGGAGGCTCCTCTAGTTCAGATCACTGGATCTTTCGGAAGCTGGTTTGCTGAAAAGATAGGATTAGAAGGAGAAGAGCTTAGATCTATGACCATTGCCGGAATGGCAGCGGGATTCACTTCTTTATTCGGTTCTCCTTTAGGCGGAGCCTTGTTTGCGTTGGAAATCCTACAACATAGACATGTGGTAGAATATTACGAGGCATTACTTCCCGCATTTCTCTCCAGTTGTAGTGCGTATTTTGTATTCTTGTTTATGACTGATATGGGAATAGGACCTACTTGGGAATTCCCACAATATATTCCTGGCGGAATAGAAGATTTCCAATACGCGATCGGTTTCGGGATGGCGGGTGCGATCGTAGGATGGATATTTTATGGAATATTCAGGATTACTAAATTTTCTTTCTCTAAAATAACTCTTCCTATTTTTGTAAAGACTACCATAGGCGGATTACTCTTAGGGTGTATTGCGTATTACGAACCACTCACTCGTTATTTTGGTCATGACCAGTTGAATGAGATCGTAGTCACAAAAGGGAATTGGATCTTTTTCGGGACTCTTGCTTTATTAAAGATCTTGGCGATCAATATTACCGTTTCCAGCGGTTGGAGGGGCGGTATTATTATACCGTTATTCTTCGTTGGAGCTGTGGCAGGTAGATTCTTTATGGATTTTTTCCCTTCTGAAAACGAATCCTTTTTGCTGATCTGTTTGATGGCATCCGTAAATGCATCCGTAACCAAAACACCGATTAGTACTACTATATTGCTTACGGGTTTAACTGGAGTTTCCAATTTTACTCCAGTCTTATTTGCCTCTTTAAGCGGATACTTCTTGTCTCCTAAGGCCCCGTTTATCAGTTCTCAGGCGGATTCAGTTTAATTTTTAGATCGTACTCTAACATCGATTTTGTCCTGGACGATTTCCGGCAAATCGATAAAAGATAGCCAACTCTATGGGAATTTTGTCCAAAAAGGATCCGCTCTTTCTTTTGGCGGCATTCTTATTTTTCGCATACTGTACACCTTCTCCTAAAAAAGCTTTATTAGAGAATGGTGTTATAGATTGGGAGAAGTCCGTCCACCAGGGAAAATGTTTCCGAATGACGGGAGATTGGAAGTTTGCCTGGTTGGGTGCCGCTCCAGATACAAGTCTTCCCAAAGAGCCTGAAAAATTTTCCTTAAACGTTGTCCCTGGTAGCTGGACTAAACATGATTGGCCAGGTTCGGACGAGGGAGAATTTCCTAAATACGGAAAAGCATTGTATAGAGTGGACTTGGTCTCTTCTACTCCTGTAGAAAATTTACATTTGGTTTCTTATGACCAAGGAACAAATTATAGAATACTGTTTAACGGAAAAGTAATCAATGAAGTTGGGAAAGTAGGAGATCCGACCGAGGATGGTCTGGAACTTAAGACCAGCTATTCTATCCTTCCGGTATGGCAGGGAACAGCGCATCTTGATTTTGAAATTTCAAATTACCAATATAGAAAGGGAGGGCTTTGGAAACCTCCGATCTTAGGCACTGCAGAATGTGTAAGTCGCTATTATATGGACAGAAGGGACTTGGAAGGAATACTCTGCGGAGGACTTTTCTTTTTAGGTTTATTCCATATATTCGTATCTGCTTTTTATAAAAAAGATCCTTCCGCATTCATTCTGGGACTTCTTTCCATAACGGTTGGGCTAAGATTATATTCCACCGGAGTTAGATTATTTCCGGAACATTTTTTAGTGGGGCCAGAGATTTATCTAAGAACCGAATTTATCACCTGGTTTATGGGAATGCCTTTGGCCTTCCATTTTTTATTGGTAGTATTCCCTTCCGGCTTCGGTAAAAATTTTCTGAAACTCAGTTATATTTTCGCAGGAATTTTTACGCTAATCACTTTGTTTACAGGACCTGCGATCTATTCTTATCTGATCAATCCTTCATATATATTATTCGTGTTTAACGGAGCTTGTTCTCTTGTTGTTTTAGCAAAAGCGGTTTCTCAGAAAATGGTGGGGGCTTATATCTATCTCACCGGTTTTATTTTCCTTCTATTCTTTATGATAAGTGAGATATTATTTCATGCAGAACTTTTAGATTCATGGGAGTTGAGTGGGATAGGAGTAGGAATATTCGTACTCGGAAATTCTCTTTCTTTGTCTAGCAAAATGTTAAGTGGATTCAGAGAAAGAGAGAAGGTCCAAGAAATTCTGAATACCAATCTGGAAGAATTAGTCAGAAAGAGAACTAGGGAATTAGAATTTGCAAGAGACGAAGCAGAGGCTGCCAATAAAGCAAAAAGTGAATTTTTGATCAACGTAGACCATGAAGTCCGGACTCCTATGAACGGGATCATGGGGATCACTCAGATGTTATTGGATTCCGATCTCAAACCGGAACACCAAGAGATGTTGGAGTTACTTAAAAGAAGCGGGGATGCTATGATGGTCATCCTTGGTTCTATGTTGGATGCATCCAGTTTGGAAAAAGGTACATTATACCTTTTGAATAAACGTTTTAGCCTTAAAGCTTCTGTTTATGAAGCTGCGATGAGGGTCGAAGATAAGATCCGTAGAAAGAATTTGGACTTTAGTGTAACACTTTCAGATAACCTTCCTGAGATTGTGGAGGGTGATGAAGAAAGATTTAAAACTATGCTTTTGGTCCTTTTGGAAAATGCGGAGAAGTTCACCGTAAAAGGATTCGTCAAACTTTCCGGAGAAAAGATCCAAGACACCAATCTGGATTATAGGCTTAGATTTAGGGTCCAAGACTCTGGCATAGGAATCCCGGAAGATAAACTCAGTTCTATATTCAATCCGTTCCAACAAGTGGATTCCGGTGTTACTAAACCATTCCAAGGAGCAGGGCTCGGGCTTGCACTTTGTAAGGCTCTCGCCCAAAAGATGGATGGGGATATTTCCGTCCAAAGTGTGCCCGGCAAAGGTTCCGAATTTATACTAGAAATTGCTCTATCTAAACCGGAAATCCAATCTTGACATAAGATTTCCACCTTCCAAGCTGGGTCCAAACTATATGGGAAGGATCCAAGAACTCAGTCCGGAATTAATCAACCAAATCGCCGCCGGGGAAGTGATAGAATCTGCTCACTCAGTCCTCAAAGAAATGATGGAGAACTCAGTGGATGCAGGCGCAGACACGATCGAAGTGGAATCCAGAGACGGAGGTTTGACCTCACTTCTTCTTTCGGATAATGGATCTGGAATAGAAGAAGAGGATATCCCTCTTGCGATCCAAAGACATGCCACAAGTAAGATCCGTACATTAAAAGATCTTGAATTAGTTTCTTCTTATGGATTTAGGGGAGAAGCATTGGCATCCATCGCCTCCGTTTCCAAACTCACGATTGAAACAGGAACAGGACAACCTACTGCATGGAAGGTGAGGGCGGAAAAAGGACAAATCCTTTCCAAAGAATCTATCCCTGGTTTTCAAGGGACTAAGATCCTGGTTGAGGATCTATTTTATAATACTCCGGTCAGAAGGAAATTTTTAAAATCGGTTCGTTCAGAAGATAAGAAGATCCGTGACAAGGTAACCGTCCAGGCTCTCGCAAGAGAAGATATCCGATTTAGATTCGTTCAGGATCATAAAGAGATATATAGACTTCCCCCTAAAGATAAAAGAGAAAGGATCATAGACCTATTCGGAGAAAATTTCAGGGACCATTTGTTGGAGGTCCAACTGGAAAGAAAAGGTTGGAGGGCGAAAGGTTATATCAGCGATCCTGATTTTTATAAATCGAATCGAACAGGCCAGTTCATATTCGTGAATGGAAGACCGGTTGAGATCAAATATTCCTCTCATTTATTAAAAAAATGTTATGATGAACTTCTTCCTCCAAACGCTCATCCGTACTGCTTTTTGTTTTTTGAAGTAGATCCGGAATCCATAGATGTAAACGTTCATCCTGCTAAAAAAGAGATCCGTTTCTTGGATGAGGAAGGATTTAATACATTCTTCTTGCAATTGATCCAAAAAGAACTTAGATCCAGCACACCGGTCAGCTTTTTAGAATTAAAAAACAGGCTTTTAAGACCTGAACCTAAAAAGATGGAATCCACATTATATTCATTTTCCGGTAATTCTTCTCCAGGAATGGAACAACAACTTTTAGGAGGAGCACTTTATGAAGAAGTGAAACATTCTCCTTCTTTTCCTGTAGAAGCAGTCGGTCCCGGCTCCAGATTGGATGATCTAACGGATATACCGATCAAACATTCAGAGTTTATTCCTAAAAAACATTTCGGACTCTTATTCGAAACGTTTATCTTGGCAGAAGGAGAAGATGGTTTTTATATCATAGACCAACACACTGCCCACGAAAGGATCCGTTACGAAGAAGTATTAAGAAAACTGAAAAAGAAAAATTACGGCATTCAACCTCTTCTCACTCCTGTCCGTATTCCCGTATCTAAACAAGAAGCGGAAGATATCAAAGATAGACTTGGTGAATACCAAGAAGTCGGTTTAAAATTAGATTCACTCGGAGAAGACACAATGGTCCTTCGAGAAGTTCCAGGTTACTTTTTGCCGGGACATGAAAAAGAGATCGTTCTTGATTTTTTAAATCGAACCGGAGGCAAAGAAGTTCCCGAGCCTGAGTTATACGATCTTATGGCAAAATGTGTGGCTTGTAGATCTGCAGTTAAAAAAGGGGATCAACTTTCGGACCATCTAATCGCAGAGATGCTGAACCGTTTGAGTTATTGTGAGAATCCATCCCGTTGTCCTCACGGAAGACCCACCTTGGTTAAATTAACCAGAGAAGATCTGGAAAGAATGTTTCATCGCAGGTAAAATTTGAAAACGGAATCCCAAGAACTTAAAAACTCCACTGAAAATGTAATCTCCACCTTGGTCAGACAAACATTGATCGCAAGCGTGATCTTGTTATTGGTAGTACTTGTTCTCGCAAGATTTTTTAATGAAAGGGTGACTCAGGTTGCCGGGCTCTTTTTGGATTACACTGGAGTATGGGGAGTGGGACTTTCCATATTCATTGCGGACTCAGTACATGTATTTTTTCCGCCAGATACATTTTTGATCCTGGCAGTAGCGGCAAAGATGCCTGATTTCTGGGTAATCTTTTTTGCTTCTGTAGGGTCTTTACTTGCGGGAGGATGTTCTTATTCCCAAGGAAGATTCCTTCTTCCTAAGTTAACAGTCTTTTCCAAGTTCATTCGAAACCATGAAGAAAAGTTAGAAGTATACGTAAAAAGATTCGGCTTCTGGGCGGTGGTTCTTGCGGCTCTCACTCCATTGCCATACTCTTGGACTTCGGTGGCGGCTGGTGTAATGAAGATGAGGCTTGATCTTTTTTTTGCAGCGGCACTTTTTAGGATCCCACGTTTTATTCTTTATTACTATCTAATAAAGGGCGGATGGATCGGGATCTGAACATTCGGATTGACGTAAGTTATAAACAAAGGTACAAAAGTTTAGATGAAGGACGATTCTCCCAGACTCATTCCTAAAACCAGAAAAGAATTGATCTTAGAAAATTTAGATTGGTTCGCTTTACCTGTTCGTATTTCCGAATTGATAGAGAATGTATTGGATGGAAAGATCAGAGAACAATCCTTAGTATGTTGTCATAGTGCCTGCGATGTGTGCAATTCTACAATCCGCTCCTGCATACGTAAGATCCAAAGAGAATTGGAAGAAGATCTTGGGCAGTCTATTTGAGAGAGCTCCTCTTCCTCATAAGATCAGGCCTAGTTCTTTTGCTCAGGTCATAGGACAGGAAAAGGCAAAACTTCAATTACAAAAATATAAAGAACCGGTAAGCATTCTGTTGTACGGACCTCCCGGCACAGGAAAATCCACAATCGCCAGGATCTTAGGAAATACCTGGAAACTACCTTTTGTAGAATACAACGCAGTCACCACAGGCGTTGCAGATATCAAAAAACTATTAGAAAGATCCGAGAAAGAAGGGAGTATTCTTCTATTTTTAGATGAGATACATCGTTTCAGTTCTTCTCAACAAGATAGTTTATTAAAAGGAGTGGAGACAGGAGGGATTGTTCTAATAGGAGCAACTACCGAAAATCCATCCTTTCGAATTACAAGGCCATTATTATCCAGATGCCAGGTACTCAGACTTGAACCATTGGGAGAGAACGATCTTTTGGAAATACTTTCCAGAGGAATAGAATCTTTAGATCCAAAACCTAATATTACAAAAGAAGCAAGTTCATTGCTCGTCCGTTATTCGGGAGGAGATGCAAGAAAACTTCTCTCTAATTTAGAAGGACTCGTTCTTTCCAGAGATTCCGGAGCTTCCATAGAGGCCTCCGATATAGAAACATTCTTAGAAAGTAGAGTAATCGAATACGACCAAAGCGGAGAAAGCCATTATGATGTGATCTCCGCATTCATCAAGTCGGTGAGAGGAAGTGATCCTGACGCGGCATTATTCTATTTAGCGATGATGTTAGAAGGAGGAGAAGACCCGCTCTTCATCGCAAGGCGACTTATCATCCTGGCCTCTGAAGATATTGGAAATGCTTCCGTTCATGGTTTACCTTTGGCGGTCGCCGGACTGCATGCATTAGAAACGATCGGAATGCCCGAGGGAAGGATCGTTTTAGGGCAGGTCACTACATTCTTAGCTTCTTGTCCCAAGTCCAACGCGTCTTATTTGGGAATAGGTTCCGCACTTTCTTTCGTAAAAGAAAGGGGACCAAGTTTAAAGATCCCAAACCGACTTAGAAATGCTCCTACTTCTACTCATAAAAAAGAAGGAGCAGGTCAGGGTTACAAGTATCCTCATGATTTCGGCGGGTTTGTGCCATTCTCCTATTTTCCGGACGATCTTTCGGACAATCCTCCTCAATTCTATAAGCCAACCAAAAACGGAATGGAAGGAAAGATCAGAGAACATCTGGCCTCCATTTGGAAAAAGATCTCCGGCAAAAATTACGAGTAAGCCACTCTTATAATTTCCGTAAAAAACTTCAAAAAAATGTTGCGTAGTTAAATAGCTACATTTTTATTCGTAGTTAAGTGACTACATAATGAATCTAAGAAGGGACGTTTTTCAGGCAATCGCAGACCCTACTAGACGGGCAATACTCCTGTTAGTGGCCTCTCAGGCAATGACTGCAGGAGCTATCGCTTCTAATTTTGATACTGCCAGGCCTACTGTTTCCAAACATTTACAGATACTTACAGAGTGCGAATTGCTGAAACAAGAGCAAAACGGTAGGGAAATTTATTACCAATTGAATCCGAATAAGATGAAAGAAATTGCCGACTTTATAGAACCATTCCGTAACATGTGGGACGATCGCTTCAATAAGCTTGAATCCGTAATGAAAAAATACAAATCAAGAAAATAGAATATGGAAAGAAAAACCAAAATTGATGCAGAAGACGGCAAACAAGAATTGCTGATCACAAGAGAATTTGATCTTCCTGTGGATCTACTTTTTAAGGCGCATATTGAACCGGAGATCGTAGAAGAATGGATGGGGACAAAAGTTTTGAAATTAGAAGCAAGTAAGCATGGAAGCTGGCAATATGTAACCACAGATCCTCTTGGAAACAAACACGGATTTAATGGCGTTATCCATGAATTTGTTCCGGACCAAAAGATTATTCGTACTTTTGAAATGGAAAATTCGACTTTTCCACCCCAGCTTGAATTTTTAGAATTCGACTCATTGGGCGAAGAGAAAAGTAAACTTACTATGCACATAATATTCAAGTCTGTCTCACATAGAGACCAGCTATTAAAGTTACCTTTCGCACAAGGTATCAATATGGCTCATAACAGATTACAAGAAATCGTAATTAAATTAAAATAGGATTTTGGAAATGAGAAATAAGATTATATATTGGATCGCCACTGCTTGGCTTTCTTTGGGAATGGTATCGACCGGGATCGTTCAAACGATCCAAATGAAAGAAGAAGCGGATATGTTTGCACATTTAGGTTATCCCGCTTATTTGATGATCATATTAGGTATTTGGAAATTATTAGGAGTGATCGCTGTTCTTGTCCCTAAATATCCTTTGGTAAAGGAATGGGCTTACGCGGGATTTTTCTTTACAATGTCAGGAGCAGTGTTCTCTCATTTCGCGGCAGGAGACGGTGCAAAAGAATATTTTGGACCCGTATTATTGCTGGTGCTTACTGTAGTATCCTGGTATTTCAGACCCGCTGACAGAAAATTACAAGGTTGATCCATCAATGAATCCCAAGGTTGATTTCTTTTTTAATAAGGCCAAACAATGGAAGGAAGAATATGAAGCATTACGTAAGATCGCTTTAGCTTCAGGACTTACCGAAGAATTAAAATGGGGTCAACCTTGTTACACGTCTCAGGACAATAATATAGTTTTGATACACGGATTCAAAGAATATTGTGCATTTTTGTTTTTCAAAGGTGCACTATTAAAAGACCCAAAAGGAATTTTAATCCAACAAACCAAGAATGTACAGTCGGCTCGCCAGATCCGATTTACGAATCTGAAAGAAATCGATAAACTCAAAACTGCTTTAAAATCTTATATCAAAAATGCTATAGAAGTGGAGAAGTCGGGCCAAAAAGTAAATTTCAAAAAGACGAAAGAATTTGATATGCCTGAGGAATTTTTAAGTAAACTTGAGGAATCTCCCAATTTAAAATCCGCTTTTGATTCCTTAACTCCAGGAAGGCAAAGAGGATATCTTCTTCATTTTTCTTCCGCGAAACAAGCGAAGACAAGAGAGGCGAGGATCCAAAAGTATATCCCTCATATTCTGAAAGGAAAGGGATTAGATGATTAAGAAGAAGGCACCAGCAAAGAAGGTAAAAGTTAAACCTGCGGCTAAAAAAAAGGATCCGGTCTTACTTTCAGGCGGTAATCCACAAATTGCAAAAGGTTATGGTGACGGCCCGGTCCAAGAATATATTTCCGCAATGCCAGGTTGGAAAAAAGAGATAGGGCGAAAGCTGGACGAAATTATAGTCCGCACTGTTCCTTACGTATATAAGGCAGTAAAATGGAACTCTCCTTTATATGGGATCGAAGGAGATGGTTGGTTTCTTGGAATTCATGTTTTCAATAAATACGTTAAGGTTGCCTTCTTTAGAGGAAGCCATTTAAAACCGCTTCCTCCTGGTGAATCCAAACATAAGGAAGTTCGTTACCTGGATATCAAAGAGACTGATAAAATAGACGAGGCCCAACTTTCTTCCTGGATCAAACAGGCCAGTGAATTGCCCGGCGAAAAAATGTAAGACCAAGTGATTGGGCAAAGGTCCATTCCTTTGTTCAATAAAACGTCTAAAATATCCGTAATAACATATTAAATTCTTCCCATCCAAAAGCCAGGATCCCGAATGATTTTAACTTCGGGAGGAAGATATGGCAAATACTGTATTTGAAAGTAAGGCTTCTTGGGCAGGAGGTTTGAAACTAAACCTGCAATCCAGGAATCATAAATGGGTAGTGGACGAGCCTGAAATTTTAGGTGGAACGGACCAAGGGCCGAATCCAGTTGAACTTGTGTTAGGTGGTCTTGCAAGTTGTGTCGGAGTTTTGGTTTCTCTTTATGCTCCAGCTCATAAGGTAGAATTAAAGGATTTCCATATATTCGTGGAAGGAGATCTGGATTTGGACGGGTTCCAGGAAATTGCACCAGTTCGTCCTGGGTTTTCTCAAATCCGTTATAGAGTAGATATCCAAACAGATTCTCCTAAAGAGAATGTGGATTCACTACTTGCTCATATAGAAAGGATCTGCCCTGTGAAGGATACTTTATCCGGAGTAGGAGTATTGTCCCAAAAATCTGGATCTTCTGTTGCAGCTTAATCTAATCTAGGCTTCTTTTCGAAACTTCCTGGCGGATTTTCGGAAAGGAGTTCCTACCTTCGCTTTAAAAGAAATATCTTTCTGTAATATTCTAGTCATCCACTTGTTGTAGATAGGGAGTAAGGTAATAATGAACTAGAAAATTTTGACATAATACGGTAAGGAATTCGCTGTTTCGAGACGAAACTAAATATGGAAACTGCGGGTCTTACCCTTAAGACGAAAAAAGGAGGTTTCGAATGTTTCGATCCGAAAAAGAGAAAAACGAAAAAAGCCAATTTCAATCCGCTGGACCTATCCAGGTTAGAAAGGAATTTGCTCGTTCGGAAGCTGTAAATTTCTCCACTAAAAAGGCAGAAAGCAGAGACGAAAAAGTGGTCCGACTAAGACCAGATCTATACGAAAAATAAATCCGGAACTTCTTCTCATAAGAGTTCCGAAAGTCTTTCTAATACCCTGTCGTTCTGCTCCGGCCTTCCTATCGTAATTCTCAAAGCGTTCAATCCGTAACTTTTTAGATTTCTTAATATAATCCCTTCCTTCAGCAATGTCTCGAAGGTTTGGGTGGAATCCAATTTTGCTTGGTCCAATTTGATCGTGATAAAGTTTGCATAGGATTCGAAGTAAGAAAGGCCCTTCTTCTTTGCAAATTCTTCGTAACGGACCATCTCTTTTAAGTTTGATTTGAGATAATTTTCCACGAACTCTCTATCAGCTAATGCAGTTGCCGCCGCCAATTGAGAAAGTTGAGAAACATTGAATGGAGGTCTCAATTTGTAGAATGCGCGGATCATTTCTTCGGAAGCGATACCATATCCGATCCTCATTCCGCCTAATCCGTAAATTTTAGAGAATGTATTTGTATATAATACATTCGGGAATTTTGAAATTACATCCGCCGCTTTGACTTCTTTTTTAGGATCTCTGGTCTTTCCGAACTCCATATAAGCAGCGTCCAAAACCACCATCGTATCCGAGGAAATTTTTTGGAGAAAAGTGTATAGGTCCGACTGATCCAAAGCGTCCCCGATCGGATTACAAGGAGTGCATATGAATATGATCTTAGGAGAATGTTTTTTATACAGGTCTAAAAACTGGTCCAGATCATGGAGTTCCGAACCGGTTTGGATTGTCTCGGCCCCGCATTGTCCTGCGTAAATGGAATACATGGAGAATGTTTTGCCGTTTTGGAGGATTTTATCTCCAGGGCTTAGAACGGATCGTGTCGCAAAATCGAATATCTGGTCACTACCGTTCCCTTGTATTACGTTTTTTGCATCTACTTCATGCGCTTTTGCAAGCGCATCCTTTAACGCCTTATAGGAGTCGTCAGGATATAAGGGCATCTTATATACAGCTTCTTTAATGACCTCGGAAACCTTGGGAGATACACCATAAGGATTCTCATTGGAGGCAAGTTTGAGAACTTTCTCAGGAGAAATTCCGTATTCACGTACAACTAGTTCAATCGGTTTGCCGGCCTCGTAAGCCGGGATCTTGTCTAAAGCGGGCTGGAATCGCATCTAATTCCAGAAAAAAACGGAGTCAGGATTCTTCCAATCGTTTTTGTTCTACCAATCTTTGGTAAAGCCCTTGGAAGTCTTTGAAAAATAAGGACTCGTTGAGCGCGTATTCCATCACCATTCTTTTGGTTTCTTCGGAGCCGAGTAGTGCCCTGTCTGTTGCGAGCATTCTGACTCCACCGTCTAAAAGTAGATCCCTAAAATAATGATTATTGAATATATTCGGAGTCTCCGTAAAAGAACCCTTAGAATGCCAGCCCAATGTATGGACTCCCATTAATAGAACCGTATCTCTTGTGGAAAATCCCATCATAGAAAAATAATCCAAAGAATCCTTTACGTCCGGACTGTCCACAGGCATAAGCATTCTTCCACTTGGATAATTCGCATCCTTTCTACCTGTTAGAATATGGACCTGAGGTCCTCCCGCTTTTTGAAGTGCGAGTGCTCCCGAAAGAGCGATCATATCCGAAAGAGAAGGAATTCCAACTCTTCCTTCTTTTTCCATTTCTTCTCTTAAATGAATGATCTCTTCAATTTGTTTTGCGACTCCGCGATTATTCTCATCATTTAAGATGCTAGGAAAACGAATCGAACCTTCGAGACCTAACCATTCTCCATCGGCGGAGAAGATAGAAGAAGCGTGAAATACCATACGAAGCCAGGCTCCAACTTCCGTAGGATCGATCTTATCCCAGATCCTGTATCCTGTTTCTTGCCAAGTGCTTCCTTCACAATTATTTTTAGTCCCTAATACTTCGTGGACTCTATAGTTCCCGGTCTTACCTTTCAGTTTCGTTTCGAAACTTCTTCCTTTCTGAATTCTTTCTTTTACGGATTCGTAAACCTTTTGAGAGACTAAAATTTTTGCACCTGCCTTCTTAGTGGTTGTTTCTATCCTGCTTGCAGAGTTGACCGTGTCTCCGATCGCAGTGAAGGACATGCTTAATGGATGACCTAATTTTCCTAGGATTGCAGTTCCATAATTGATACCGATCCCTATTTCGAATTCGGAACCCAAATGATTTTGGAGATAAGTATTCAAACTTTCTAATTCGGATCTCATTTCCAATGCCGAGCGGATCGCATTTAGGTTTGCACGGACCGGATCAGGATCTTCTAAACCGAAGATCGCCATAAGTCCATCGCCTATATATTTATCAATGATCCCGCCGTACTTTAGGACCTTATCTCCCATCCTATAAAAGTACCGATTTAGAATATGAATTACATCATAAGGCAAATGACTTTCGGAAAAACCGGTAAAACCTCTAATATCACTAAATAAGATCGCAACAGGTTTTTCTATCCCAGAGATCAGATCTGAAAAAGTAGAAGCGAGGGCCTTATCAGCTTCATCTATAACTAATCTTCTGAGTACGATATCACCTGTGGTTTTCGTCTGGCAGGCGAGTCTTACGTTATCCGGAAAACCCTTCTTCTGAGCTAACGCCGTTTCTTTTTCGTTGCGGGGAAGAAGATGTTCGTCTCCTTCTTGGATCAATACCCTACAAGTAGAACAACGTGCGTTACCTCCACATGCGTGTATATGAGGGATGTCTGCATCCAGCGAAATCTGTAATAATGACTTGTTTAATTCGGAAGGCTCGAGGAATACTTCCTTGTCGTTTTCAAAAATAATCTTTATCATGACGCTCTCTAAGAATAAAAATATTCTTTTGGTCCGGGCCGGAAATTCTTTTTTTCCACGTCTAATTCCAAGTTCTACGAGTATCCGATCGTGAAAAACCAAGAAAATGGATCATCAGAAGAATCGCCTAAAAGATCGGTGATTTTATGCGTCGATGACGAGTTGATCATCTTGAGGGGACTCAAAGAGCAGCTCAAATCCGCCTTCGGAAAAAGTTACCAGATAGAAGCGGCAGACAGCGCAGAACTCGCTCTCCAAATAGTGGAAGAATGTAATCAGGCGGGAATTCATATCCCAGCGATATTAAGCGACCAGGTAATGCCGGGGATTAGAGGGGATGAGTTCTTAATACGCATCCAAGAAACAAATCCGAATACCAGAAAAATTATGCTCACTGGACAGGCGAGTGCAGAGTCCGTGGGAAATGCTTTGAATAAAGCGAACTTATACAGATATCTTTCCAAACCCTGGGACTCAAACGATCTACTCATGACCGTGAAAGAAGCGGTCCGTTCTTATGAATCAGATATTTCTCTTTCCGAGCTAAATAAAAAATTAGAAGAAGCACTTCTTTATAATAGAGATTCCGGACTCCCTAATTTGGAATCATTAAGAAGAAGATTGGATCTCGCAGCCGAAGAAAAAGAAGATTCTCTTCTCGCGTTAATACGAATAGAATCTACTTCTTTGACTACAAGAGATTTCGGAGTTTCTCTCTATAAGGATCTAATGAAGAAGTTCCTGGATTCTATGAAATCTATCCTTGGGAACTACGGAGAAATTTTCCATGTATACGAGGACGAGGTAGCGGTCCTCTCCAAAGTGTCGGAAGAGGAGTTTTTGCCTCATTTGATTGCATTTCGGATCCTTCTCCGCTCCGATTATTTTACGGCTTCCGGAATTTCCTTCCGGATCAATGCGACCATAGCCACTGCCAGTGGCAAAAAAGATCTATATTATAAGGCAAGGCTTGCACTCGTCAAAGCGAGCCAAGAGCCCGAATTCGATTCTGAATCAGGTATTTACTCCTATTCCGAGAAGATGGACGACCAAGACCTTTACAAGATCAATATGGATCTTGGAAAAAGACTGAACCAGGCGATCCATTCCGGCAATGTCGTACCATATTTCCAAGGGATTATGGACAACCAAACAGGTAAGGTGGAAAAATTCGAATGCCTTGCCAGGATCGTGGAAGACGGAAAAGTTTATGCGCCCGCGAGCTTTTTGTATCTGGCAAAGTCCACGGGACTTTTGAGAAGGATCAGCCCTATCCTTTTCGAAAAGGCGCTTAAAAAATTTTCAGATTCTTCTTATTCATTCTCCATCAATTTGTCCGAGACCGAATTGGAAAGCCCAAGTTTTCCGAAATGGGCTTTGTCTAGAATGGAACATTACGGGATCAATCCTTCCAGAGTAACTTTTGAAATTTTAGAAACTGCAAGTTTTCACGGAAATCCGGAAAGACTGAAAGTGATCGCAGAGCTGAAAGAATTGGGAGCAAAAATTGCAATCGACGATTTCGGAGTAGAGCACTCGAATTTTTCCAGATTACTGGAGATCCAACCCGACTTCATCAAGATAGATGGAAAATTTATACAATCTTTGGAAAGAAATCGGACAGCATTTATTCTGACTTCTGCAATCACAGAACTTGCACATAGAATCGGCGCGAAAGTAGTCGCAGAATTCGTTTCTACTCCGGAGGAACTGAAAGTTGTACGTTCTCTGGGGATAGAATATTCGCAAGGATACCTGATTATGCAGCCTTCTCCTGACATAACCCCGGTTTCGATAAAAATTATTGAATAGGTACTTTGGTCTATTTTTTTCCGGGTGGTCTTGTAACTCATTCTTTCGGGAGATAAAGTCGAAAATGAGTTGCAAACATAATTTATAGAGTAAGTATCCTTGTTTTGCTCCGGATTTTGAGCCGGGGTTTTTTCGTTTTTGTTCGTCTAATTTATACGTTGGTACCGGGGGAGCGGTGGAGAAAGCGATTCTTTTTGTTGATGATGAAGCGCTCATTTTGATGAGTATGAAATCCCAAGTCAAAAGACATCTGGGTGATACTTATCGTTATGAGACCGCTCTAGATGCGTCTGAAGCGATGCAGATCATTGAAGAATTGGTAACGGAAGGAGTCAAGATCCTGATCGTAATCTCTGATTGGCTGATGCCTAATATCAAAGGGGACGAATTTTTGAGGATCGTTCACCAAAGATATCCGGAGATCCAAAAGATTATCATCACAGGTCATGCTGATATCGCTTCCGTCGAAGCTTTAAAGAAAGAGATCAATTTATACAGCTACTTGAAAAAGCCCTGGGACGAAAAAGAATTAGTAACCACTATTACCTCAGCCCTTAAATAAATAGGGGGGCATAATGAGCCTTCGAACGCGCTTCTCTCTTTATTGCGCTATTGTTCTATTTGCGTTCTCTGTTCTACTGACTATGTTAGTGGCTGCATCCGCATTTTATGATTCGAAAGTTTCTTCCCAAGAAGCTGCGTTTGCAAAAGCAGAAGGTGCCTCCTTCGAAGTACGTAAAATTTTTTCCGAAGCAATTTCCAAGGTGGGAGAAGCTAAAACTCGTTGGGAGCTTACTCGTCCTTCTCGCGATTCCGTTGAAAAGGATCTAGTGGATCTTTTTCAAAATGATAAAAGATTTTTAGGAGCAGGCGCGGTTTTTGAACCGAATCTTTTTGATGGAAGGGATGTTTCGTTTATTGGCCGGAAAGGTTCCAACTCTAAGGGTAGATTCGTTCCGTACTTTCATAGAAGTATCAAGAATCCGGATGAGATCAGCTTAGAAGAAAGTGTTTATTACGATAATACCGATGAAAGCGGTAATTATTACCAGATCCCAAAAGCTACGTTAAGTGACTTTGTAGGAGAACCTTATTTTTATCCGTTAGAAGGAGTGAATATTTTTATGATCTCCTTGATCCGGCCGATCAGTCGCCATGGAAGATTTATAGGAATCGTGGGCCTGGACCTAAAACTATCCGATTTGGAAGAAGAATTGTTTTCCAAGAGGCCGTTTGGCGACGGACATTTAGCATTGATCTCTCCTGGTGGAAAGTATGCGGTCCATGGCGCTAAAGGAATCCTGCAAGGAAAGAATGCGGGAACTCCTGAAGTAAAAGAGTCCATTCAGAAATCTCTAGCTTCCGGACAACCTTTTGCTTATCCAGTAGAAGGTGGGAACTCCTACATATTCCCATTCAGTATGGGAACTTACGGAAAGAACTGGGCAATTGAAGTATATGTTCCGGATTCAGTTCTTTGGAATGATTTAGGTCCGATCATTCTAAGATGTTTACTGATCACATTTGCACTCTTACCCGTATGTTTATATTTTCTGGATAGATTCTTTTGTAAATACGTCTCGGAAGGATTATCGGAAGCTACTACGTTTGCGGATTCTTTAGGAGCCGGAAATTATTCTGCACAGATCCCTACCAGAAAATTCCAAGATGAGATCCATCATCTTTTCATAACATTAGAGAATATGAAGGAGAAATTGTTGGCGGCGATCGACCAACAGATCCGATCGGAAAAGATCTTAAGAGAATCTGCCGAGATCTATTCGCGTAATGAGATTATCCGACTCCAAAAAGAAGAATTAGAAGTTACTCTAGGGGAATTAAAAACCGCGCAGGAAACTTTACTTAGAAACGAAAGATTGGCTGCGATAGGTAGGATCTCCGGCGCAGTCAGCCACCAAATCAACAATCCATTAGGGGCTATCGGAGCATCCAGAGAGAATATTTCCTTTTATGTAAAAAGAATTACGATACTTCTACCTTTTCTTTTCGAATACTTAAGCGACGCAGACGAATCGGAGAGAGAATTTTTTAATATCACCTTAAAAAGAACATTAGAAAACGATAAAGAACAGATCGGCAAAAAGTTCAGAGAGACCAGACATTCCATAGAGGCGTTCTTAAGACAGGAACAAATAGAGGACGCAGGAGATAAAGCTGCAGTCGTAGCAGAGTTAGGTTTTGCGAATTGTCCCGAGTTCATTCTTCAATTATGCAGATGTTCCGAATGGGAACGTATCTCCGAATTTTTAATGGCGGTCAGAGGATTGGAAATTTCGGAAGAAGTGATCCATAGATCCACTGATAGAATGTATAAGATTGTATCCGCATTGGAAACCTATTCAGGGACCGCGAAAGAAGATAAGGAAAGATGGGTCAAGGTCTCCGACACAATGGAAGTTGTGCTCGGTGTATACGAAGGCGCAGGTGGTAACAGAGTCACAGTCGAAAGAAATTATATCTCTGAAGCGACTATGAGATGTATTCCGGAAGATTTGGTGAGACTTTGGACACAGATAGTGGATAATGCATACCAAGCAATGTCCGGAGAAGGAAAACTTAAAGTAAGTATCTATGATGCGGAATCCAAAATTATCTGTGAAGTGGAAGACAGTGGTTCCGGTATTCCTAAAAACATTAGAGAACAAGTGGGAGAAGTTTTATCTTCCGGAAAATCGGAAGGAGTAGGCGCAGGAATCGGACTTGCGGTTGCCGCTTCCATTTCTAAAAAATACGGAGGCAGTTGGAATTGGGAAAGTGAACCCGGCTGCACTATTTTTCGCTTTTCCTTTCCCAAATCAGAATAAAATATAATTTCGGGCTTTTTACTATGAGTATCAGATATAGGATTTCACTCTACTTAGCGATTGTACTTTTGTCAGGCTCCTTTGTTCTGGCAGGTATAAATTCATTCTCCTCTTATTTCAGTTTAAAGTCTCAGGTAGATTCAGGATCTACTATGGCCGGTAAACGTTATCAATATGAAATTTCAAATTTTTTGAATTCCGTTTTAGGATCTTTAAGGGGTTTCCAATTTATGTTGGAAACTTCTCGTCCTAATCGAGAAGAGATGATCGCATCTCTTAAAAAGTTAGCCGAAACAGATTCCCATTTTTTCGGGACCTGGGTATTATACGAGCCGAATGCTTTCGATGGGCAGGATGCAAGATATAAAAATACTCCTTATCATGATGCGACCGGTAGGTTTATTCCTTATTGGAATAGGGCAACCGGTGATTTAAAGATCACATTCGCAGAATCTTATGATGTGGATGATACGATCAGCTTTTATTATCGAATTCCTAAAAAGACCCAAAAAGATTTTATCTCGGATCCCTATGTATATTCCGTAAGTGGAAAAGATGTACTTATGGTTTCTATGGTAAAACCGATCCTACGGGGTGGAAAGTTTGTAGGAACAGTTGGAACGGATATTGCCATGGCAAATCTACAGGAACTCTTGGGGCCTATCCGACCATTTAGGGGAGAAGGCTATTTGGCCTTGGTTTCACCTGACGGGCTATATGCTGCAAATGGTGGAGATCCTTCCTTGGTAGGTAAGGCGATCCCTGAAGAAAATATTCGTACGCAAGTGAAAGAACTGAGTCTGAAAGGAGAAGATTTTCAGATCAAGGGTTCCGGCCATACAAGATATTTTTTTCCATTTCTATTAGGGAATTATGATAAACCTTGGGCGGTGGAAGTTTCGATCCCTGACTCTATCTTCTGGTCGGATATGAGGGGTGTGATCTTACAGACGATTCTATCTTCTCTCATTATTATGGTGGTGATTCTAATTATTCTAAACTTGATCTTTAATAAACTTATTACATTGGGGTTATTAGAAGCGATCGGCTTCTCCGAGAAGATCGCAGATGGAGATCTGACTTCTCATATAGAGATAGCAAGAGAAGACGAGATAGGAAAATTACTCAAATCAATGGATCTGATGAAGGTGAATCTTTCCAAGATCATCCTGGATATCAAAACTTCTTCTACAAAACTAAATAGCACATCAGATCAAATGGCGGAATCCAGTCGTAATTTCTCGGATGTAGCCCAAGCCCAAGCTTCTGCTGCAGAAGAATCATCTGCGGCGGTAGAGGAACTTGCTGCATCAGCCGAGAATGTTCGTAGATCCATGGAAAAGGCGATCGAGAACATGAAGGAGATAGATACAAACGTAGTTCTTCTTCGTGAGCAGATCGGAACGATTAATAACGAAATGCAGACATTATCTCAAGTGGCATCCGAATCCCAGGAGAGAGCCTTGACTGGAGAGAATGCGATGGGTGCTACGAACCAAGCGATGGATGAGATTGGAGAAAGTGCAAGTCGTATCAATGAGATCTTATCGATCATCACTGAAATTTCCGAAAAAACAAATCTTCTTGCATTGAATGCAGCAATTGAGGCTGCTCGAGCGGGAGAAGCCGGTAAAGGGTTTGCTGTAGTTGCAGAAGAGATCAGTAAACTTGCATCCCAAACTTCTTCTTCCGTGCAGGAGATTGGAGAGCTTGTGGATTCCACGAACAATGCAGTTCATAATGGGAACACTAAGGTAAAAGAGGCGAGCGATATACTTCGTAAACTTAGGACTTCTGTGGATTCCTTCGGATTATCTGCGAAGAAGGTTTTGGAATCCGTTAAGACCCAAGAGAAGAATACACAAGACATCCATCAATCTGCGAATTTCTTAATGAGTTTCAGTTTACAGATAGAAGAAGCAGTCCAGGAACAGAAGAGGGCTACGGATGAAATCACAAAGACCATCGTAAGTATTTCTGAAGGAACCCAGGAAGTTGCTTCTGGAGCGGATGATCTTACTTCTTATTCAGGAGAAATGCACCAACAATCGGAAGGGCTTTTGAAGTCAGTAGATAAGTTTAAACTTTAACTTCTATAAAAGGAAGCAGGATCCGGAACATTGTAAATCCGGGTCTTGTTTCTACTTCTATCTTTCCTTCGTGTTTTTCCACGATCTTTTTCACAATATCCAGTCCTAAGCCGCTTCCTTCTCCCGGAAGTTTAGTAGTGAAGAACGGTTGGAAGATTTTATCTAGAATATTTTCAGGGATCCCAGGCCCATTGTCCGTTATCTCTACGCAGATGAAGTCCATTTTTTGATAAACTTTGATATTTATTGTTCCCCTGAACTCCATTGCTTGTAGGGAATTATAGATCAAATTTGTCCATACATGGATGAGATCATCCGGATAACATAAGATTTTTGGAATGCTTTCGTATTCTTTGAAAATTTGGATTCCTTTTTTGAGTTGGTTCTGGTAGATTGTAAGGACTGTTTCTATATTTTCAGTAATAGATGCAGGGATCTTTTCCGAAGTGGTATCGAAATGGGAGAAGTTTTTTAAAGCATATAAGATCTTAGAGACCCGGTCCACTGCGATCTGTATCGTATTCGTATTTGAGAAAAAGAATGCTTCCAATGCGGAATATTCCAAGAGCACATTTGCTTTTTCGCAGACCAGGAAGGGGAGTGCTATCTTAGGCAATTCTTTAAATCCCATATCGGTTAGAGTGTCCGCAATTGCATAAGGAGAAGGAATATTCAATTCCTGTAATTTAACTGCAATATTCTTTTTGGCGTTCCTTTCTTCCATGCCGGCCAATTGGTCTTTTGGCTGTCGAACCAGACTTAAAAATTGGCGGAAGGATTCTACCTGTTCCGAATTCATTCCGGTTAATACATTTTGTACATCAGGTAAAATTGATTGGAAACGGATCAGGCATTCTTGCAGGTTTTGATTGGATGCTTGAACTGCTCCGATTGGATTATTGATCTCATGAGCTACACCTGCGATCAATTGTCCTAGGGCCGCCATCTTTTCGGACTGGATGAGTTGGGCCTGGGCTTTTTTAAGGTTTTCTAATGTTTCTAATAACTCGTTTTTTTGCATCTCTATCAGTCTATTCCTGACAGAGATCTCATCGTTAATCACTTTTAATTCTTCCACCTCTTGGATAGCGGAAGTATCTAAAAGACTTACTGCGGCCACGTAAGTTTCTTTTTCAGTATAAAAATGAACGCTTCCTATTGCGGAAAACACTTGGCCGTTCCAGCGTATTGCTCTTAGTTCCAGGTTTTCTGAACTTTCGAAAGAACGTATCCTTGCATGTAATGTGGCCCAGGAATCAGGAGTGAATAAGGACACGGGAGAAACGGAATGAATATCTTTTTGATTAAAACCGAATACTCTTAAAAAAGCAGGGTTAGTGTCCAAGATACTTTCCGTTCTTGGATCTAAGAAGATGATTGCCTCGTTTGCAAATCTATAGAAGGTTTGGAACCTGGCCTCGCTTGCTTTTAATTTTTCTTCCGATTTTTTCCTGTCGGTGATATCTGCTACGATCCCTGCCATTCGTCTAGGAATGTTTTTAGAGTTGCGATATACTTGGCCTTTCACTTCTAACCAATGAATCGTGCCGTCAGGATGGAAAACTCTATATTCTATGTTGATTGCATTCTCTTTTCCAAAAAGACTCGATTTTACATATTTTCGGATCATATTTTGATCATCAGGATGGACAAGGTCCATGAAAACTTGAGTAGCGTTATCAAAATCCTGTAAATCTATTCCGAAAATGGATCCGGTATCTGAAGACCAGTGGGCTGTTCTATCCGTTAGATTCCAACTCCAGGTTCCCATCTTAGAAGCATTTAGCGCGAGCCTGAGTCTTTCTTCGCTAAGCTTTAATGCTTTTTCAGCTGAAAGTGATTCAGTAATATCTGTGACTAGGAAAACTAGATTTTTTATTTTTCCGGAAACATCCTTGATAGGAGCCCCATTGATGGATAAGAATTTTTTATTTCCGAATTCATCTTCTATCGCATGTCGAATATCGAATACAGGTTGTCCTGAAGTAAGTACTCGAGTGAATGGTTGATCGTTTGCGGTCCATTCCCCTCCGTCAATTGAAGTCGCTTTCCATTCAGGTGCATTGTATTTTCTTTCTTGTATCTGATCTACGTTTAACCCCAGGACTTTTTCCGCGGAAGAATTCGCGTATAAAATTTTCCCATCAGGGCTTAATACTGTGATCGCAGCTACCGAAGTTTTCATGATCTCTGCAAGAAGGTCTCTTTCTGCAATGAGTTCACTATGTTTTCTTTTTCTTTCTATCGCGTTGGTAAGAGTCTCTCCGATTGTTTTTAAACTTTTGAGTTCGAATTCTCCAAACTTTAGATTGGATTTGTTTAACGGAACTTCGCTATTCATGCCTAGGGCTCCGACTATTTTTCCTTCTAAGGTAAGTGGAATAGCGATTAAGAACTGGATCTGTAAAATATTCAGTTTGTTCTTAATATCGGATTCTGGAAAATCCTCCTGGCTTAGCAGAAATATATTCCCATCTAAGATCTTTTTCGTAAGGAAATTATTAGGATCTATCGGGCTTTCCTTAGGCCAGCTCGGATCTTGATTATTGGATTTCGGATCGATGAATTCATACGAGAGTGTCCTGGCTAATTTTTCCATGTCGTATAAGACTAGATTTCCCCTGGACATTTTGAAAGTTTTAACGATCTTTCGAACTGCACTTGCGATCGCTTCTTCTATTTCTAATATAGGTTGATTGATAAGTTCCGTAGAGATGGAAGAAGTCAGGCGTTCTATATTTCTTTTATGTTCTTCTTCTTTTTTTCTTTTGATCTCGTCGCTGATATCTTGGATCGTTCCTAAAAGTTTGAGTACTTTTCCTTCCGAATCTTTGATAAAATCCGTTCTGTTTAAAAGTACCTTCTCCTTTCCGGATGGAGTAATTGATCTATATTCTATTTCTGCCGAGATCCCTTCTATCACGGATCTTTTGAAATGTTCTTCTACTCTTTCTCTATCATCCGGATGCATATAATCGAATGTAGGTATTAGCATTCTATCGTTTGTTTCTATTATTTGGTATAATCCTTCGGAAGCGGTCATCTTTCCGGAAGGTATATCATATTCCCAACTTCCTATTTTGGCGGTCTTTTGGGCTCTGTCTAAGAAAAGTTTTGTTTCTCTTAACTCGTCCTCTATCTGTTTCTGTTCTGAGATATCTATATGGATACCGATCATTCGGACCGGATTCCCGTCAGGATCTCTCTCTGCTATTTTTCCTCTAGTTAAGATCCATTTATAAGAACCGTCTTTGCATTTTAAACGGAACGCTGTGGAGTAGGCAGGCAATTCTCCTTTTGCATAACTTTGCCAGGCGACGTTCGTTTTGTCTTTGTCTTCCGGATGAAGACTTTCATTCCAAAATTCGTAGGTAGGAATTATTTCTCCCAAACTATAACCGAGCATTTTCAGCCAGTTCTCATCCACATGATGTTCGTTTGTTGCGATATTATAATCCCATATACCTAGGTTCGCTCCTTGCACGGCTAGATCTAGGGATCTTTCTTTTTCTTCTAGGATCTTTTCCGTTTCTTTTTTTTCGGTAATATCTATATGAATTCCGAGTGCTCGGACGGGAGCTCCGTTTTTATCTCTTTCCCAAACTTTTCCTCTAGAACGTATCCATTTCCAAGTTCCATCCTTACATAACATTCTGAAGTCCGTTTCGAATAACTCGGATTGACCTTCGATATGTTTATTCAATCCTTCTATTATTAAAGAGATATCGTCCGGATGGATCCTGGAGCTCCAAAATTCAGAAGTGGGTAAGAATTCTTCTAGAGTATACCCAAGCATTTCCGCGCACCTTTCATTAGGTATTACTGATGCATTCGGAATATTCCAGTCCCAAAATCCTAGATCCGCACTTTTAATGACTAGATCTAATTGTTCTTCTCTTGTCTTGAGTAGAATTTCTGCTGCTAATTCTTTTCTAAGATCGATTATGTTTCCACGGACTAGATTGGTGGAACCTGGGATCTTTACTAAATGTATTTCGCAAGGAATGATCTGTTTCTTCTTATCACGATGATCCCATCTGAATACAGGGGTTTCTCCTTGTAATGCGAGAGATATTTTTTCGTAAGCAGCTTGCCTGGAAGATTTTCCATTCGGCTGGAATTCAGGAGAGATATCGGCGGGACCTAATGTTAAGAATTCTTCTCTGGTATATCCGAAAAGAATTTCGGCAGTTGAATTAACCACCTCGAAGATACCTGTATCGGAGTTCACGATCGTGATCGCGGAAGGCGAATAATCGATCAAAGATCTCAAAAGACGATTGTCCGATTCCGAGTGGGAGAGTTTTTCTAATTTTTTCTCTAACTCGGAAATCCTTTGGGTCGCCGCATCTAACTCCGTTTGGAGATCCTTGTCCTTTTGTTTTGTATTTTTGGGATCCACTCTCTATTTAATAGAAAGTGAAAACCTTACTTTGAAAACAAAAATACGGGAGGCTTTGGTTTTTCATTCCGCCTTTGTTGTGATTGTGTGGAAAGAATAAGGCAAAATTTTCCTGATCCCAAACCCGCTGAAAATGTAAACTGTTCGAAATATTTCAAGTGTTCAGAAATAAATTATCAATATTTTTTAGAATAAAATTTTTTGAGTGACGAGTTAGGATAAATACACATTTCTTTTCGTCTTCTTGATGATTCTCGTCCCGCAGAAGACCACTCTATGTACCGGGGAAAAATCGAGAGAAGATAGGGTGCCCGCCCTAGTTTATATTGGAGACAAAATTATGTTCCTTGGAGTTTGGCCGAAACGTTCGCTTGCATATGCTGCAGGGTTATTTTTTCTTTTCGGTTTCGGAGAAGTATTCTCAGCCGATTTCGTTCGTTTAAAGAACGGACAAGTAGTCCGAGGTAAGATCATTTTGGAGGATGATGAGAAGGTATTGGTAGCTGAGAATGATGACTATGTTCGTTATGTAGATAAGGATAACGTAGCTCAGGTAAGTTATGAAAAAGGCAAACAAAATACCGGCACCTCTACCTTAGATAAAAAAACGACTCCGCAAAAAGTTTCGGATATTCCTCAAGGTCATGTGGAGACTGGGCCTCCGAATATGTATGGCCCGAGTGCCGGATCCAGTAATGGGAATGGGGCAGGAGATACTTCTATAGAAGTGATACATGAGGTGGTCACGGACTTTATTTGGCGGGGACTTAGTTTCTCCGGAGAGATCGCGAATCGCAGAGATAACGAAAGTTATAGAGCTATGACTTTCGTTCCTTCTTACCAACCTACTGTTACCTTTAATACTCCATTAAAAGGTTTCCAGGTGCAGTTTTGGGGGAACTTTCAATTAACGGAACGTAATGATAGGGATAATGACGGAAGATTTCAAATGTATCCCGGTGGAGCCGGACCTGGTTATGCAGGACAAGGTTCCGCAGGTTCTTTAAGCCCGTTCTCTGCTCCTTCTCCTGATACGTTAAACTCTGCTTGTCCTTATGATACTCAAACGAACTTTTTGGCGGGAAATCCAACTACAGGTTCCACTTGCGGTGGGGATGTTCCAGGTTTCAAAAAAGAACAGAACGGTATGAAACGTTCGGACGGTTTGTTCTACGCATTCTATTATAATTTCGAGAAAACCAGTTGGGGAACTTTTACTGCAGGTATTTGGTTCTATAATACTTTTCAAAAGAGCGCAGCTTATACGTCTCCAGCATTAGGAGGATTTAATTCCGCTGCCGCACAAGGAGTTGCCGGAGCAAATAATCCTTCTACACAGATCACTCGTTTGGCTTGGCAGGAGTATTTCTTCTTTTGGAAATTGCCTTTCTTACAATATGTGAATCCTACAATTTCATTTTATACTCAATTCTCTCAAGAGAATGCAGGTTTGATGGCGGGAAAAAACTATCTATCTTTAACGATGGGGCATGAATTTTTTGAAGGAAATTTTTTCAGGATACTTCCTCAGGTTAATATAGGTTATGCGATGAGTAATAATATCGTGGATAATAGATATGGGATCCAGGATATAACTTCTACTCTCACTTTCTTTTTCGGAAAGTTCTTCGTGAAGGCAGCGGACGTGTATAGGCCTAATTTATATATGTATGATACGGATAATTATTACGGGGCGACCGGTGGTTACGTAAATAGCACGAGCAAGGATAGTAAGATCGTGGATCCAGGAAAGGTGAACGGTCCAGCCAATCAGTTAGTATTGGATTTTATCAATACTTCCACGACCATACCGGATCAATTGAGGCAATCGGTAAGGGAATCTTATCTTTTGCAGAAAATCCCTTCTCATTTGGTTTGGTTTAGCGTAGGTTTCAGCCAAAACTTTTAAGTATATAAGGAATATATAAAATGAGTATTCGGTTTAGGATTTCACTTTATCTATCGATAGTTTTACTCTCGGGTTCGGTTATTTTGACCGTGATCAACTCGGTAGGGTCTTATTTTAGCCTAAAGTATCAGGTAGAAGACGGATCCAGAATGGCCGGAGAAAGATTCGCTTATGAAGTGAAAGATTTTTTAGATTCCGCATTAGGTTCTCTTAGAGGGACCCAGTTTTTATTAGAATCTTCTAAACCGGCCAGAGAAGAAGTAGTGGCGGCACTCTGGAAGTTGGTAGAGGCAAACCAATATTATTTCGGGACCTGGGTTGTATTCGAACCGAACGGCTTTGATGGACCGGATGCAAGATATAAGAATAAACCTCCTTATCACGATGGGACCGGAAGATTTGTGCCTTATGTAAACAAATCCAAAGGTGCAGTGATTGCAGAGCCTGTAATATATTACGAAAACCTGGATGAGTCGGGAGCATTCTATACTGTTCCTAAAAAGTCTCTCCATGATTATGTTGCAGATCCTTTCTCTTATCCTGTTGGAGGAAAAGATGTACTTATGGTTTCCATAGTGAAACCCGTATTTAGAGGAGGAAGTTTCTCGGGAGTAGTAGGCATAGACCTTGCCATGGAAAACTTGCAGGAATTATTAGGACCTATTAAACCATTTAGAGGGGAAGGTTATCTCACACTTATATCTCCGAATGGAACCTATGCTGCAAATGGAAAGGATCCGTCCTTGGTCGGTAAAAAGAACCCGGACCAAGAATGGTTAAAACAGATAGTAGAAGGGATCTCGAAAGGAAAACCTTTCTCTCTGCATGGAGGAGGGGAAGGGCATCATTTTTTCCCATTTCTATTAGGGAATTATGATAAACCTTGGGCGGTGGAAGTATCGATCCCTGACTCCATCTTCTGGTCGGATATGAGGGGTGTGATCTTACAGACGATTCTATCTTCTCTCATTATTATGGTGGTGATTCTAATTATTCTAAACTTGATCTTTAATAAGCTCATTACATTGGGATTATTAGAAGCGATCGGTTTCTCCGAGAAGATCGCAGATGGAGATCTGACTTCTCATATAGAGATAGCAAGAGAAGACGAGATAGGAAAATTACTCAAATCAATGGATCTGATGAAGGTGAATCTTTCCAAGATCATCTTGGATATCAAAACTTCTTCTACAAAATTAAATAGCACTTCCGATCAAATGGCGGAATCCAGTCGTAATTTTTCGGATGTTGCGCAGGCACAAGCTTCTGCTGCAGAAGAATCATCTGCGGCAGTAGAGGAACTCGCTGCGTCAGCGGAGAATGTTCGTAGATCCATGGAAAAAGCGATCGAGAACATGAAGGAGATAGATACAAACGTAGTTCTTCTTCGCGAGCAGATCGGAACGATTAATAACGAAATGCAGACATTATCCCAAGTGGCATCCGAATCCCAGGAGCGTGCAGTGACAGGTGAGAATGCGATGGGTGCTACGAACCAAGCGATGGATGAGATTGGAGAAAGTGCGAGTCGTATTAACGAGATCTTATCCATCATCACTGAAATTTCCGAAAAAACAAATCTTCTTGCATTAAATGCAGCGATTGAAGCAGCAAGAGCAGGCGAGGCCGGTAAGGGGTTTGCTGTAGTTGCAGAAGAGATCAGTAAACTTGCATCCCAAACTTCTTCTTCCGTGCAGGAGATTGGAGAGCTTGTGGATTCCACGAACAATGCAGTTCATAATGGGAACACTAAGGTAAAAGAGGCGAGTGATATACTTCGTAAGTTAAGAACCTCTGTGGATTCCTTCGGATTATCTGCGAAGAAGGTTTTGGAATCCGTTAAGACCCAAGAGAAGAACACCCAAGACATCCATCAATCAGCGAATTTCCTAATGAGTTTCAGTTTACAGATAGAAGAAGCAGTCCAGGAACAGAAGAGGGCTACAGATGAGATCACTAAAACGATCGTAAGTATTTCTGAAGGAACCCAGGAAGTTGCTTCCGGAGCGGATGATCTCACTTCTTACTCTGGTGAGATGCACCAACAATCCGAAGGACTCTTGAAGTCAGTGGATAAGTTCAAACTATAAAACGATTCACGCAAAGACGCTAAGCTAAGAAGATCTTGGACCGTTGAGCAAAAAACTTAGCGGTCTTAGCGGCTTCGCGTGCTAAAATAAATTAAGGAACGATTATTTTCTCTATAATTTTCCTTTGTTCTATCAATGAATCCTTTTGGATCCCGTTTTCCATTTTAAAAATCGATTTATTGTTCTTTAATATTTCCAATTCCCAAGGTTTCTTTTCTAAAACCACATGAACGTATGAAACAAAAGAATCTGCGAAAAAATCATCCGCATTTATGGCGGAATATAATGTAGGAAAAGGGGTTTTAGAGAGGACCGGATAAATTTTCTCCCAGTTCTCATCTAAAGAAAGAGATTCGGAATAGAAACGGATCTGAGGTCGGATGGTAAACATTGAATCATCCGAATAGCTGACCTTCTCCGATTTCCATACTCCTTGGTAGAACTCAAAGTTTGTATAAGATCTTTTAGTGAAAAAGAAACTTGGGCCTATGTTTTCCGTTTCGGATAGTATATGGCCGAATTCATGTAGCAGAATATAACGAAGCGCATTCGCCTTTGTGTTTTGTTTTTCTTCTTCTATTCTGATTCGTATCTTTATATTTCCTTTTTGGAATGTAGAATTTTCCTTATAGCTGATCCAGTCGTTTGCGTTTCGATTTAGAGTATTTGTATCTAAGATCACAAATCCGCCGATTGATTTACCGTTCTTGCGCACTATCCCCGTAACTGCAGAGCCTCCTAAATTTTCGCATACATAAATACGAAGAAGTTTATTTTTAAGAAGAGGAAGAACCGGACCCGCTTGAGAATTTAAAGCTTCTATTAGTATGGATTTGAATACGTTTAGATTTTTAATGGGACTAGGTGATTCGGTAAATCCATCTATTCGATTCAATTCATTCACATAATCTAAGGCATGTTTGTCTAAATTAAGAATTCTGGAATCCCAGTCTGAAGATTCCAACCCGACATAGTTCTCTATCTTTGAAAGAGGAGTAGAAGATAGAACATCTGCATAAGGATTCGGATCTCCTACTTCTTTACAAGAGTAGAAGGTTTCAAAAACAAGAATGAATAAGACAAACAATCGACATAAAAACATGCGGCTTTGAATGTGCAAAACTTGAGCTAGAACGAAAAGTATTTTTCTTTGCATCGCAAAAAATCGAAAAGAGAAAGATAGGGATATTGATTTGCATTTCATAGGCCCTTTGTAAGATTTGTGCCTGTCTCTCATGAAGACCGGTGCCTTTTTTTATAACACTTGCAGATTTCCCCGCAATTTTGCTCGGACTTCTTTCTTGTTATGGTTAGTCTTATCGTTTCTTTATGGAGTCTCTATCTATTCTGATGTGACCAATCCTTGGGAGCTTCCTATAGATGAGAGGATCTTAAATCGAAAAGATGTGAGTCATATTGTTTTAGAGACAAGGCCCGGCGGATTTCGCGTTACTTTACTAATTAACGAAAGATTTCCGTATAACTATAAATCAAAATCAGCCGCTTTCTATTATTCTAATATTAAGGATTCTAAAGAAGGTTTGGAATTAGCGGAAAAATTAGACCGGTATCTTAAGTCTGGATTCAATATGAAGATCAGATTTAACGGATCGGAAATTTACGAATTTATATTAGATGAATCTATCCAATAAAAAAGCTGGCGGAATACTCAACCCTTGGTCTTTCCTGGAAACCGAGTTTAATTACAGGGAAGTAAGCGCATGGAAAGACTTCGTTCGTATCGATCAGTCATTCATTCGACTCGCTTTTTTTCTCCATTTTTTAGTCTATTTTTTAGCTTTAATCCCTGAAATACAAAATTCTGCTCATGGGACCATCTATTTCGGTCTGATCTTAAGCTTAAATATTCTAAGCCTTGTTCTTTCTTTCCAAAGAAAATATCTGCCCGCAGTTATTCATGGTACAAACTTTAGCATTATCTTTTTGGTAATGTTGATCTTAAACGAATCATTCTACAGCTTCGACGATCTTCATAGTTTACAACTTTATAATAATTATTTCTTACTCGTCGGATTTTTGGTTCTATTCCAAATGTTCCGACTAAAAGTGAAGGGCTGCTTCTTAACTGCAACTTATTCTATAGTATTACACCTTGGGTTTATTTATTTCAAACTCAATAATAGCTCTCTTCCTGGATTTCCTTTAGTTCTATTCGTTCCGGATGTTGTATATCTGATCTTAAGTTTGATCGGAACAACGATTGTTGTGATCGTAAGAAGGTTAGTCCGTATTTCTTCCGAATTGGATTCTGAGTATAGATTTTTACAACATGAACTTCAGATCGCTAGGAAAGTGCAGGAAACATTATTTCCGGAAGAGGTAAGTATCAAAGGTTTTAAATACGAGGTATTTAGATCCACTCCCAACGAGATCGGCGGGGATTTTTACGATTTTATTCAATTAAGGGAGGGAAACACTGGAGTTTTCCTTACCGATATTGCAGGCCATGGGATCGCTTCTGCGTTAGTCGCGTCGTTTATCAAAATTATGGTAGCGACCATGCCTTATCGTCTTAAACTTCATCCCGTCCGATTACTTGAATATCTGGATGAGACACTTCTTAGGCAGTTCAAGTCTCACCACGCTTCTGCGGTTTATATATTTTTCGATTTTATCTCTAAAGAGATCCATTTTGCAAATGGGGGACATCCATATCTGATGCATTCCCAAAATGGAAATGACTTTAGAGAAATTGAAACTACCGGAAGTATATTAGGATTCGGGATCAAAAGGCCGATCGCTGAACTTGTGTCTTTGCCTATTCAGTCTGCGGAAAGGTTGTTTTTATACACCGACGGATTGATAGAGAATCGAAATCCACAAGGAAAACAGCTTGGAAGTGAAGGCCTAATTGAAATCCTGAACAGAAATAAGTCTTTTACCGATTTAAAACAGTTTAAAGAAGCCGTCCAAGTAGAACTCTCCGCATTTTTTGGAGATGCTGAATTCGAAGACGACACACTTTTCCTGATCATCGAGATGGAGTAAATAAATGAGCGAATCACTGATTCATCTGCAAAAAGAAGGCAAACTGGCGATTTTAGAGATCAATCGTCCTTCTGCTTTAAATGCATTAAACGAAGAACTATTAAACGAATTAACTAGCGAGATCAATAATTTAGAAAAGGATCCTTCTATCCGAGTAGTGATCATTACCGGACAAGGAAAAGCATTTGTTGCCGGCGCTGACATCGCAAAGATGAAAGAATTAAATGCAGGTGGAGCTGAGAAGTTTGCGGCCCTTGGACAAAGCACATTCGATAGGATCCAAAAAAGCAGATTGGTTTCTATAGCTGCAGTGAACGGATTTGCGCTTGGTGGTGGATTGGAACTTGCACTTGCATGCGATATCCGTATAGGTTCTGAAAAAGCAAAATTAGGACTGCCTGAAGTTTCTCTTGGATTGATCCCAGGTTTTGGCGGAACCCAAAGACTTGCAAGATTGATAGGATACGGAAGAGCTGCAGAGCTTATTTTCACAGGAGATATGATCGGTGCGGAAGAAGCTTATCGAATCGGTATATTAAATAAACTTACTAAAGACGGAGAAGATTTGATCTCCACCGCAAAGGCAACCGCGGAATCCATTCTGAAAAAAGGTCCGATTGCAGTCTCCACTGCAAAATCAGTCATTTTAAATGGATTAGATATGCAGTTATTCAAAGGTCAAGAATTGGAGAAAAAAGAATTTTCTAATCTATTCTCTGGAAAAGAATCCAAAGAAGGAATGGGAGCATTCTTAGAAAAACGTCCTCCTAATTTCTGAAGATCCATGAAAACCTTCAGATTCTTATGTCTAACTTTTTTGATCTGCCTTCCAATGGCGGGTTGGGGAGAATATAATTCTCCCCTATATTTAGAAAAAACTACCATATATATTGGAGATCATGCGCTACTTGTAGAGGTGGCAAACACTGACGAATCCAGGCAGAGAGGATTGATGTTCCGTAAAAAGTTAGGAGAGAATGAAGGAATGATCTTCATTTTTCCTAGTGAGGATCATTTATCTTTTTGGATGAAAAATACTTTAATCCCTTTGAGCATCGGCTATTTTTCAAAAGATAAAAAGTTGGTCGATGTTTATGAGATGGCCCCGAACCAGACTCAAGTTTTGTATCATTCTACCCAAAAGGTAATGTATGCAGTGGAAGCAAATCCTAGATGGTTTGCAAAACGAGGGCTCGGGAAAAATTCTGTTTTAAAGATAGAGAGTAGATATATCGGAAAATGATCCGCTCACAAATCTGAACGGATCTTTTACAGCCTAGTCCGAAAGACTAGGCTTTTTACTATTAAAGGGATTCTGCAGCTCTTAATTGCAGATCCTGTAAATTCTGAGCTTCAACTACTTTAGAAGATTTTAATTTACCTTGTTCAGTAAGTTTTAAGATCACTTGGGATCCTACTGATTGAGAAGTAACTTCGATCTCGGAAAGTTGTCCTTCTCTCTCTACGAAAAATTTTCCAGGTTGAGAGCGGAAAGCAGTCAGAGTTTCTGATTTTCCTTCTTTAGAAACTGCAGTTAGATCCAATCTGGAACCGAATTCAGTATAAACTAAAGTTAGTTTTTCTCCGTCTTGCTCGAAAGATTTTGCGTATCTTCCTTCTTTATCATACTCGTTTAGTCCTACTGGGTTACTTCCAGACCAGAACTCGATCAAGTTGAAAAGAATAAAGTCGATAAATCCACCGATTGCCATTAAAAATCCGAAAGGAATATAGAATAGAACCGTTTTTACGATTTTTGCAAGAAGGCCGCCGCCTACATTGATCCCGTCGTTAGCATTGTAGAAAACTCTTACAAGTGCGAATTTTCCGAAACAGTTCGCTAAGGAACCGAAGCTAGCTCCTACCAGTACCAAGGTCAGGATAATTTTTTTTAAAACGTTTTTCACCATTGAAAACGGAACTCCTTTATATGAATGGAATGCGAAACTACGAATAAAGTAAGGAAAAAATCTTGCAAGAGATTTCCATTCTTCCCTGCTTTTTGTGGAGCAAAATCTTGACTGAAAAATTCCCGCCCGAAAGGGATCCAATAAAGGGAAGAGAATCCCTTGACCTAGTATCAGTCTCGATATTTCTGGACCGAAAGACGGATTAAATAATAAAGCCGTTCTTGAGGGCAAATGCCCGCTTGATAGGGAACCTACGTGATCTTTCCCACACTTGAATTTTTTCTTTTTTTCTCCTTCGTATTTGTAACCCATTGGTATATTTTACCGGCGCTTATTCCGGAGCCAAAACTACGTAAAACGTCCATACATATCTTCCTGCTCATAGTAAGTTATATCTTCTATATGAGCTGGAACTGGAAATTCGGCGGGTTGATCTTATTATCCACCTTAATCGATTTCTTTTTAGCGGATCTGATCTTCGAATCCAAGAACCAAGTTTTCCGTAAAAGGCTGATCGTAATCAGCTTGGTGTTGAACCTTGTATTCATTTTAGGGTTTTTTAAATATTACGGATTCTTAAGCGAGAACCTGAATGCACTTCTGCATACTTTCGGCTTCCAGAGTTTATTTCCTGTTCTTAAAATAGTTCTTCCAGTAGGGATCTCATTTTATACGTTCCAAAGTTTAAGTTACACGATAGATGTATATAGAGGGGCAATTCCTTCCGAAAAGAACTTCATAAGATTCGCATTATTCGTTTCCTTCTTCCCTCAATTAGTAGCAGGACCGATAGTCACCGCCAAAAGTTTTTTACCTCAACTACAAACGGAGAAGAAGATAGAAGATATTCCATTTAGAAAAGCGATCCGCTATTTTCTAATGGGTTATTTTAAGAAGGTTGTACTATCGGATAATATTTCTCCTATCGCCGATCTCATCTTTAAAAATCCGGATGTATATTCTACGGAAACACTTTGGTTAGGGGCATTCCTTTTCTGGGTGCAGGTATATTGTGATTTCAGTGGGTATACTGATATGGCATATTCTGCAGCGCTTCTATTGGGTTATGAGCTTCCTGAAAACTTTAGAATGCCTTATATTTCTCAGTCAGTCACGGAACATTGGAGAAGATGGCATATCACTCTTTCCACTTGGCTCAGGGATTATGTGTATATTTCTTTGGGCGGAAATCGTGTAGGGCTTTTCCGTCATAGATTCAATGTTTGGTTCACAATGTTCGTGGGAGGGATTTGGCATGGAGCCAATTGGACCTTCCTGATCTGGGGTTCTATCCAAGGTGGATTTCTATTAATAGAATCTGTATTAAAAGAATGGAAAGCGAAATGGTTCCCGAACCTAACGATTTCAGACTCTTGGGATAAAGTATTAACCCCTGTTAGAGTTTTATATGCGAGCACAGTGGCGGTTACCTTCGGCGTTATATTCCGTTCCGCAAATATAGAATCCGCTCTGAAAATGATTCACGGAATGTATGTGTATCAAAGTGGAGAACTTAGACCTTATATGTTAAAGCAAGGTATCCCTGCGATACTTTGTGTGATCATTGGGCATTATCTTGGTTGGCTAATTTATGAAAAAGGAAAGGAGTTCAAGATCCCAGTTTGGTTGGAATTTTCTCTTTATCCTTTGGTAGCATTTTGTTTTGCGATCTTAAGTCCGGATGGAGAGATCCCTTTTATCTACTTCGACTTCTGAAAAAAGTAAAACGCTGGACACTTGTCGAATTCGTTTCTAATTTGAACCCTTATCGATGAGCGAACCCGGCCAAAAACCTAGGAGTCCCAGATTTTATCCCAGAGATTTCGACGAGTACATCGTGCAGGTGGATTCAGGGCTAATCACGTTAGAGGGAAAACTAGGTAATATTTCCGAATCCGGTATCTGTATCTTAATGAGCGGAGAAGATCTGCCAGGTTCCATTCCGATCGAAGGTTCAGTCATAGAAAGAAGAACCGGTAAACGTTTGGAATTTTTAGGCGACGTAGTTTGGAAAATCCCAAAGCAGGTAGATTCAAAACGAAAGTTCTTATACGGAATACGTTTTAGAGATCCATTAGAACTTACAGAGTCACTTATACTCATCAATCTTTCCTTAGAAGGTTAAAATCCTAAAATCGCATACGTAAGCGCTCGATTCCTTACGTCATATTTTTATTGCAAAGGCCAGGGAAGAGCCTACCTATGTCGTAAAGGCTTCTAATGATCGAAACCGACAATCCTCAACGCAAACAAACCGTACGAGAAAAAGAAATCCAACTTCTAAAACGGATCAAAGAAGGGGATGATAAAGCATACATAGAGCTTACCGGCCCTTATAGGGAAAGATTGTACAGAAAAGCTGTCTCCATGGTAAAAGATGGGGATGACGCTGAGGATATCGTCCAAGACGCACTGATCTCAGGATATCGCTCCATACGCAATTTTAGGGCGGAATCAGGGGTATATACCTGGTTGTACCGTATCGTGGTGAATAAATCCAAGGACCTTCTGGCCAAAAGAAAGAGGGCCAGGGAGAATTCCATGGACGATTCCGAGTTTCAGGTGACTGATGATCGGATAAGCTTCGAAAAAAAAGTAGAACTTTCCGACGAGAGTAACTATCTAATCAACAAAATCAACGAACTCGAGGATATATACAAAGAAGTCATCGAGCTCCGGTATTTCGAGGAAATGTCCTATTCACAAATAGCAGAGATCCTCGGAACAAATATCGGAACAGTCAAAAGCCGGCTCTTTAAGGCAAAGGAATTTTTGAAACATCTGATTATGAAAGATGGGAAGGGCGAAGGCTTTTTTAGGTAGTAAGGTATGGAAAAACAAACGAGTAAACAACAGGGAACAAAGTTCGGATTCTCTTCCATTTTTCAAAAGGAAGATCCGGATCATGTTAAATTGGAAAATTCTCTGGTCCGAGCAGTATCAGAACTGCGAACGGAACAGATGAAAGATATCAACCTCTCCAAGGATTTCAATCTTAGATTAGAGAATCTACTCAAAGATGTCCGCTTCGATGAAGAAACCTCTTGGTCCAAGTTCTCCCGCGGTTTTGTTTGGAACCGTTCCTTCCAATACTCCCTCAGTGCAGCTCTCGCAATCTTAGTTCTCGCAGTTACAGTAGGTCGTTTTTCTTCTTCTAACGAAACAAGTTTGGCAGAAAGATCCGGAACCCTTACAGTAGGCGAAGATCGTGAATTCGTGGATCTTCCTTCTTCTGCAAGAGTGGATGTGGATTTGAATTCACGCCATCTTCTTGAGATTTCTAAAAATCCCCAAGCTTCTAAGACCTTAGGTTCTTTAGAGCAATACTTTATTGAAAAGGGTGATTATAGAACGGCTCAAGAAATCCGCCACGTTCTGGAATCTACCGGCAAATAATTCTCTACTGAGATAGTGTTGCGGTTCTTAATTCTTCGAATAAGACCGCAACAAGTTCACCAGCCTTCGTTTCCCTGATTAACTCTATTCCTTGTCCTGACCAAAGAGATAAAAAATCGGACTTCCCAAGTTCTGCAGATCTTTTTCGGATATCTCTTGTAAAAACATTTTGAGCGGGGAAGGGCAGAATATTCCCAGTCTCCATTTCATTCATAAATCTATTCTCTAAACCTCTTGCGATCCTTCCTGAAAATGCACGAGTGGTTTTTGTTTTACGATTTTTAGAAAGTAAAGCTTCTCTATAAGGTTTAGAAGTTCCCGCTTCTTCGCATAATAAAAATGCAGTGCCTAATTGTGCAGCACTCGCCCCCAAAGCGAGAACAGCTGCAATTCCTGCTCCATCCATAATCCCACCTGCAGCGATTACCGGGATTTTCAGCTTGTGAACTAAACTTCTGACTAAAGGAAATAATCCGATCCCGGAATCTTCTTCAGTTGAGGAGAAGATCCCACGATGCCCACCTGCTTCTATACCCTGTGCAACAAGCCAATCTACACCACTTTCTTCCGCTAAGATACCTTCCTCTAATGTGGTGGCTGTTCCGCAGGTGATGATATGATTTTTCTTACATTCTTTTATATAATCAGAGGATAGAAGTCCGAAAGTAAAACTGAATACCTCAGGTCTTTGGCTTAACATCTCTTCGAATTGTTTGTCAAAATCGAGTGCATAAGGAGGTTCAAGTTTAGGGGACGGAACTCCTAACTCCTCTCTATATTTTTTTGTGGCTTCGATTGCCTGATTGATTTGGTCCGAGCTAAGTTCCGGAGTTATAGCAGGAACGAATAGATTCACTGCGATCGGTTTAGAGGTTAGGTTTCTCGTTTTTTGGATGGTCGCGCGGATCTGTTCAGGTGTTTCATAAGCAAGTCCGAGAGATCCAAGACCGCCTGCATTAGAAACTGCAGAAATCAATTCAGGAGTGGAAGGACCTCCTGCCAATGGAGAGAGGATAAGTGGGCCTTTTAAACCCAGGGCTTGCAAGATAGGATTTTCGAGAGTCAAAAGTATTCTCCCTTTATTTTTTTACTCAGGCCTTATATTAGACCTTCAATCTTTTATGATATAAATTCGGATCTAAAGAATCCAAGATAAGTTTTGCTTCCTGAGCCACTTCTCCATAAAGGATGGAAGTCCTGGAATCGAGCAATGCACAGCAGAGTTGGATCATTCTACACTTTACCTTAAATTCGGTTCCGCCCTTGCGCAGTCCCAAAGAATCTCTAAGCCTAAACAATTCGGAACGATATGCTTCCAGTTCCTTATCGCTCATTTTGCGGATCTCTTTGAATACTCCTTTTTCGAGAAGAAGAACAGGCAATGCTTCTTTCAGTTCACCTTCTTCTTTAAATTCTTCCTTTAAGATTTGGATAGCGGAGAAGATTGGCTCTGAACGAACAGATTCCAGTCGGATAGCGCTCGGCTCTTTTAGAAAAGCTTCTCTATAAAGCAAAAGTCCCTGAGAATGTTGTCCGCTTAAATAAGTACATTCCGCTCTGAAAAATAATAACTCCGGGGAAAATCTTTCCAGACCGGAAGAATCTCTCAATACTTCGGAAGCAAGATCGGTATCTTCTGCGAGTAAAAGTCTATACGCGAGTTCTGCTATTAGTCCGGGAGAAAGAGATTGTATCCCCTCTTTTCTAAGAGCAATACGAACTTGGTCAGTGGTTTCTTGTAGAATAGAACCCATCGCCGAATGATAAGAGAGTTCTTTGAGAAATGATTTACTTTTATAAACTGAATCGAAGTCTTTCAGGAATTCTAATAGAAGTCCCGTTCTTTCTCTTCCTTCCTTTGTGAGATGGATCCGATCTATTCTATGATCCCAGAAAGAAGAAATATAAAACCCCGAGGCAAACTCGGGGTTTTCCGGATCTTCTTCCAATAGGGAGTCGAATATGTTTCGAGAGAGTTCGAACTCTCCTTCGGATAAATGTTTTATCGCTTCTTCGTACTTCCTGTCTTGGTCCATCAATGAGCGGCTTTTTTATCGTGATGTTTACTTACTTGTTTTACGATCTTATCTTCTAAACCGTCTATGCAGGAATAAATATCTTTGTCTTCGTGTTGTGCGTTAAATTTACTTCCATCCGCAGCTAAATTCAAATTAGCGCTAATCAATCCATGCACCTGTTCGAATGAAATTTCCATCGAAACTAACTTTTGTATATATTTAGAGACTCGTTCTAATTTTTTTCCGGCATAATCTTCTGCCGTTCCGGAATGATCCAAGTTTTTCCAATTAAAAACGATTTTCATGTAAAGCCTCCGCGGAATTTATTTATTGGCTTCTCAAAGTTTTATCATAGCACGAATGCGGATCAGAAAAAACTAAAGAAACGTATTTTTGGACGGGAAAGAAAGGGAGTCATCCCAACCCAGGAATTCCTGTAAGATTAGGATGGAAAAAATCAGAGTCAAATCAAAAAAAGCGCCCGCCCCGAAAGGGGCGGACCAGGGAAGTTAGAACTAGAGATGGGATGATTTCCGGCTGTTTCTTAGTCCTTGTTTAGAGTCAGGCTTGGCTGTTTCGCAAAAGCCAGGCTGCATGCTTCCTGGTATTTTTTAAGACCTTCTTCCTCTGCGTGAAGAGCGGAATCAAGGTCACCAATCTTTTGGTATACATGGATAACTTCTTTAATGTTCTCTAAGGCTTGGCAGGATTTGCCGAGGCGGAATTCGGAGATGGATTTCAGATAAAGGACCAGAGCGTATCCAGAACTTTCTTTATCACCGATTTTTGTTCTCACAGCTAAGGACTGGTCGTAAAAAGCGATTGCACCTTCGTAGTCCCTGGTTTTTTGTTTTAGGCTACCAAGGGCAGTTAGCTTATTTGCCAGCTGGGTGTCTGTCTCCGGTGTGTAGTTCTTGAGCGAACTTTCGATCACGTTGGTTTCAGGTTCTGCATAAATTGCAGTGGAGATGCTTAAAATTAGGGCAATTTTAATTAATTTGTTCATCTTTTTATCTCCCAGCCGAGGCTTTGTCTAATATAGTGCAAACGCCGTGCCAAGTTTCTGGGAAAAACTAGATTTTTTTCAAATTTCGAATCTGAAATTCCGATATAGGGAAGTTTGAGGGCCAGTTGGCACGCTGTTTGAAACATGCCTAGAGTTTAACGATTATGGCCTTCTTTGGGAATAGGGAGGGGTGTAAGGAGTTCCTTCCACCCCGTTAAGGAGATGTTAAGAGTAACGTTGTAGGCTCACGCAAAGACGCAAAGGTAAGAAGGTTTGGCGTTTTTAGCAAGGGCTCTTCTTTTCTTAGCGACTTAGCGTGCCAAAAATGGATTCTAAGAGATCGTTTCGAGAAGTTCTAAATCTCCATTTGAGTCGTTTGCCTTTTTAGCCTGTTCGAATGGGTATTTGAGATTGGTTAGGCTTGCGATCTCATGCATACAATCGTGAAGGAAATCTTCATGGTCCATATCAGGCTCAAAGTGTCTGAGTTTTCCAGCACGGACTATAAAACTGGTCCTACGCAAGAATCCTCTGGGTTTATATTCTAATCCCAGGCAAAGAACTGCTAGCGGTTCTTCTGGTTTTCCTACAATAAATCTGAATCCGCCCGGACGGCCTTTCCCCATTTTATAAGGGATGGTGGTTTGTTCCGGGAATATCACGAGCATATTGCCTTCATTGAGTACCTTTTTGGCAAATAGAAGATCGTTCTTACTTTTTCTAGGTTCTTTTCTATTGAGAGGAATTCCCCCACATTTTAGAAAATAGTCCATGAAAATAGGAGCAGCGAGAGAATCTTTCATGATCGCCCAGATATCCATTCTTCTATGATATAATGCTTTGGAAAGCCCCAGAGGAATATCATCATTCCTTTGGTGTTTGGAGAGTACTAAAACTTTTCCGGTTTGGGGCACATTTTCTAATCCATAAACTTCTGTTTTATAAAATAAGGATCCATAAAGTCTTCCGAACCAGCGTAATGCTTTTCTGGCTAATTCAGAACTTCCTGGATGGGGCTTTTGTATATTCTTGGATGACATTATTGAATTAGAAGAATTTTGCCTTGCAAGGTTGCAAAATAGAGGCGGGGAAATTTTACATTTCTTCTTTTCTTAGCGACTTGCCGTGGATTCATTCTAAATTCGTATTGGAAGGTCTGCCGGATGGTCGCGCTTTCTTTTCTGATCGAGTGGATTTTCCCTCATTCGGAGAGTTTGTGAGGAAAGTCCGGACACCATAGAACCACGGGACCGGGTAATTCCCGGAGTTCGGGATCGCAAGAAACCGGATATGGAAAGTGCAGCAGAAAATATACCGCTAGTTTTCTAGTAAGGGTGAAATGGCGGGGTAAGAGCCCACCGCCGCTTTTGTGAAGAAGCGGGCAATGTAAACCCTCCCGGGTGCAATCTCGAATAGGCGGCCATCGTTGGTTCTGCAGGGCCGTGGGTAGAGAGCAAAGAGTCTTTTCGGTAACTAAAAGACCAAGATAAATGATCATCGCTCGCAAGAGTACAAAATCCGGCTTATACGCAGATCTTCCACTGTCATTGTATGAATTTTATAAATACGGAATGGTTCACAAGAGAAACGATCCTGGTTCTTGTGCTTGGATCCGTTTTTGCTTTTTCTCTTACATATACATTCGAATATTTGATTAAACAAACAGATAAACTTCAGTTTCAAAAGAATACAAAACGTTATTTGAGGCTTCCTATACTATATAGATTAGCCGGTTTTTTCCTAATCTCTTTGGTTCCAGTCATCCTGTTGGGAGATACTTATTTTGCTTTTTATAAGAATGGGGTATTTAGTCTTCCAGATCCAATTTTATGTTTGGTTTCCTTTCTGCTATTTTTAGCAGGGATCTTACTTATACTTTATTGTAAAAATTATAGGATCGTATTGGAAAAGGACGGTATTGTATCTGAAGGAGTTTTTAGAAAACATAAAAGGCTTCTCTGGAAGGATATTCAATCTGTCCGATTCGAAAGATCCGCTTTTTTTCTGAACGACGGGAAGAATCAGATAGAAGTTGTACCTCTTTTGTCCGGATTTGAAATATTTCTTTCTGCCTTAGAAGAATCAGTCACATCCGATCTATATGAAGGGGCATTTCAAAAATATAAACAGTTTTTGAAAAAACCCTGATGGAATACTTGTTTTATTAAATTATTAAATAATAAGTGACCGTCTTTAAGGGAAAAGTCCTATATTAGAAAATTACATTATTCGAGGTGATAGATTTGGATTGGATATTGGATCATATTGTGACAGAAATAGCAGTTGCTATTTTTGGATTTATTATTTATTTGCTCGCGAAACAAACAAAGCCGAAAGAGGTCGGAGATAAAATTGTATTAAGACTTCCGATTATATATTGGTATTTAGCTATTTTCCTTCTTATTTTTTTATTCGGATTATTAGTTCTGGAATATTATCCTCATTTTAAATTAGGTGAGTTTAGTTTACCATCAGATCTAACAGCCTTCTATATTTCATTTCCGATGATGATTGCATCTATAATTCTACTATTCTATTGCAAGAACCACGAAATCATTATAGATAAAAAGTCGATCCAATCTTTCGGTCTTTTTAGGAATAAATCGGAATTATCCTGGAAAGAGATTAATAAGGTAACTTTTAGCCAGTCCGCATTTCGTGTCTACGGCCCAAAAGTGAAGATCGAAATTGTTACTTATTTAGCCGGATTGGATGTATTTTTAAAATTTTTACAGGAAATTGTTCCGGCAGAAATATCTAAAGACGCGTTGAAAAAATATAAAAGTTCCTCATTGTTTTGACTTTTCTCAATGGTCCCTATGTCCTCAGTGCGAAACATAAACGAAATTCTTTCCTTTCCAGAATTTCTCCCTTCGATTTTTCTAGCTCTATGTCTAAACCGGAAAAATACCCTTACAGTGTTCAACAAAAAGTAGCTTGGGGAGATATGGATGCATTTGGCCATGTGAATAATGTGGTCTATGCGAGATATTTCGAAACTGCGAGGGCTTCTTATTTTGATGATATGGGTCTTTGGGAATCTCCTCAGAAACCTATGGAAGGTGGGCCGGTCCTGACTCATATTGAAATGGATTATAGAAAGCAGGTTCGTTTTCCGGAAACGATTGATATTTCCGTAAAATTGGAATCCGTTAAGAACAGATCTTTTTCGATCGTTTGTTCCATGTGGAACCAGGCAGGGGAATGCGTGTTGACTGGAAAAGCGGAACTGTTATGGTTTAATTTTTCTACTGGTAAACCGGTGGCAATTCCAGATGTCTACAAGGAACAATTCTTCCAGCAAAACAAATGAAACGCCGGCTATCACAAGCGTAAAAGAATTTTTATCAGAGGAATCTCTTTCGCGATTTCGATTCGCGATGTCCCTTTTTCTTTTTTTCGCTGGGTTCGGTTTGTTGTTAGGCGATCCTGCTTCGGAGGGCCTTTCCGATCCAAGATGGATGAGGGTCTCTCATGTCACTCTTATCTGTATTTCCTTATTCTTAAGTTTTAAATTCGAAAAATTTAAAAAATACTCCGAACCGGTTTTGCTATTTCATTTCGCCGTGATGAGTATCCATTCATTTTATCTTTTATATGTGAATGGTTTATATCTGGGTTATTTATTCGGATTGATACTTGTTGTATTCAGCACCGGGGTCTCCATTAACAACCGAAGGGTATTGATAGCGATCCTTCTTCTTTTTATAGCGGTCGCGTTCTTTGTGGGAATGCATGTAAAAGATCCTAAGATAGATGTCGGGATGTATTATTTCGGTCTCATCTCTTCCGGAGTTTTGTCGGTTCTTGTGATCGGCTTTAGAATGAAAACATTCGAAACCTTATTAGAAGCAGATGTGCAGATGGAAAAATTCCAGATCAATATCGAAGAAGAATTGGCCATCGCTCAGAAGACCCAAAAAAGCCTTGTGGATCTTGAATTTCCGGAAGCAGGAAATTTTAGGATCTATTCTTATTTTAAACCTCTGGAAAGTGTGGGTGGGGATTTGATCAAAACAAATCTGGGCAAAGAAGGGGAGCTTGACTTTTTCTTTGCAGATGCCGCAGGTCATGGAGTTTCTGCTGCGATGGTTTCGGCTATGGCGGTAATGGCTTTTAAAACTACTGCCCCTGTTGCGGAAAGTCCTTCTAAAGGTTTAACTCTGATCCATGAGTCTTTAATGACTATGATAAGCGGGTTTTTTATCACCGCAGTTTATATGAGACTGGACCTGGAAAAAAAAGCTCTGACCTATTCCTATGCGGGACATCATCCAGCAATTATCATAAAGTCTGACGGTTCCGTGCAAGAATTGACCGGGAAAGGAACCGTACTTCTTGCTCTTCCGAAATTATTCAATAGAGATTACGAAATTTTATTAGAGTCCGGAGATAGGGTCTTATTGTTCTCGGATGGAATGTTCGAGTTTTATGGTAAAGAAAAAGAATTTTTCGGAAACGAAGCATTCATCGATCTGGTCCGAGATTATACATCTCTTTCCGGTAGAGTATTTTTGGATTCTCTGGGAGAAGCTATACTTGGTCTACATTCTTCTCCGCCTAAGGACGATATGACTATGTTATATTTGGAAGTTCTCTAAACAAAAAACATCTTGCTCTTCTTATAGGAAGAGTTAGGATCACTGCCCATGTGCGATACTTTCGTGGCGACTCCGGATTCTACTTCTTCCGGAAAAATGATCTTCGGAAAAAATTCAGACAGAGAACCGAACGAACCCCAATGTTTGGTACGATATCCGGAAACGGTATCTAAGGAAAGCCAGCAAAGACTTACCTTTATAGATGTTCCTAGTTCCAAAAAATCCAGAGAAGTTTTGATCTCTCGTCCTCTTCATATGTGGGGAGCTGAGATGGGTGCGAATTCAAAAGGTGTTGTGATCGGTAACGAGGCCGTATTCACAAAACTTAAGATTGAAAAGAAAAATGACGGTTTGACCGGGATGGATCTTTTACGTCTCGGATTAGAACGTTCGGATACTGCAGCAGAAGCAAGAGACCTTATCATTGAATATTTAGAAAGATTCGGCCAAGATGCATGTGGAGGTTATTCAAATCGGAACTTCTTCTATCATAATAGTTTTATAATCGCAGATCCTAAAGAAGCTTATGTTTTGGAAACCGCGGATAGATACTGGGCTTGGAAGAAGGTCAAAGGATTTTATGCAATCTCGAACGGTCTAACCTTGGGTTCAGATTATGATGGTCTTCATTCACATGCGATCGATTTTGCGAGAGCAAAGGGTTGGTTGAAGAAGGGAGAAACCTTTTCCTTTAAAGATGCATTTTCCGATTCTCTATTCACTAGTTTCAGTAAATGTAAAATACGGAGAGAGATCGTCACAGGAGGGGGGAAATTTTTCGGTTCCAAGTTAGGTATTGCGGAAGCGATGCAGATCTTGAGGTTAGAAGGTAAAGAAAAGGGGAGTGTCCCTCTTTCTATCAGCCAAGGAGGTTTTCCATCTAAGAGTTTAGGATATTCTCCTAGTCAGTCCGGTATGGGTTCAGTTTGTCTTCATGCGGGAGGTCCCTTTTCTCCCAACCAGACAACTTCTTCATTTGTAGCGGAACTAGATACTAATCCTGCCTATTCTCAGTTTTGGGCGACAGGATGTTCTATTCCTTCTCTGTCGGTTTTTATTCCTTTCTCCATTCCAGGAAAAACTTTCTTACAAGGAGATATTGTTCAGCCGGGAGCAAGCCCGGATTCTTCACTTTGGTGGAATCATGAAATTTTATATAGACTCTGTTTGAAAAATTATGATAAGGCAGTTTCCGTCTTTAGCGCGGAGTTAAAGGAGAAGCAGGAGAAATATATTCAAAAAGTAGAATATACTCTCGGTCTTGAAAGGAATTTTTCCCTGGATCCGATCACAAAAGAAGTTTCGGAAGAAGTGGATAAACTTTATAAAAAATGGAGAAACCAGGTATTAGAACTTGCGGTGAACGGAAATATACTTCCGAATATCTGGTCTTCTCCACTTTATAATCTGAGCTGGGCTATTTGGAATCGAAAAGCGAGGGTCAATTCCAGAGTTCTTAAGGGGATTGATTTACCTTACGAACCCGCATATTTATGAATTCCACCAAAAGTGAGAATGCCATAGAGAAATAAATATACCCTTTCGGAATATGGAAATGTAAACCGTCTGCGAATAACATTACTCCGATCATGATCAAAAAGGATAGAGCTAAAATTTTCATAGTAGGATGTTCGTTTATAAAATCGCTTACCTTTCCGGAGAAGATGAGCATAATCACAAGAGAGATGATTACTGCAAGTACCATGACCATCAGATTTCCCGAAAGTCCAACTGCAGTAATGATAGAATCTACTGAAAATATAATATCTAAAATGATGACCTGAACGATCACATTAAAAAAAGAAGGAGAAGATCCTGTGTCCAGATCCGTTTCACCTTCTTCCATTTTATGATGGATCTCGCTTGTACTTTTTGCGATCAGAAAAAGTCCCCCGCCAAGCATGATCAGGTCTCTTCCGGTCACCGTAAAATTTCCGACTTGGAAAAGTCCGTTTGTGAGACTTGCAAGCCAACTTACGGTAAATAACAAACCTATCCTGAAGCCTAATGCGGCTAAAAGACCGATTGTACGTCCGCTTGCTTGTTGTTCTTTAGGAAGTTTACCAACTACAATAGAAAGAAATACAATATTATCGATTCCTAGAACGATTTCCATTGCTGTGAGGGTCAGAAGAGAGATGATAATGTCTACAAGATGCAAATCCATTGTAGAAAGAAATTCGTCTAAGGACTAGAAAAGCAATCGATTTCCTTTACGGTATCGTGGAAGATTTGAAAGAGAGATGAAATTCCTACCGAAAGAAATTTTGGAATCCCAGGTCCATGGAAGAAATTTAACCGGCTTAAGTTTCGGGGACAATCTTCCTCAAAAACCTAGTTTGGTCGTTTTTCTGCGTCATCTTGGTTGTATATTTTGCAGAGAAACAGTGGAAGACCTTCGTGTTTTCAGTTCGGAAATGGCTGCATTCCCTCCCGTTTTATTTGTATATCCTGAGTCTGTGAGGGAAGGAGAAGAATTTTTTTCCAGATTCTGGCCGGAAGCAAAAGCGATCTCAAATCCAAACGTTTCTTTTTATGACCAGATCGATGTTCCTGAAGGTAATTTAATCGAATTAGCCGGCCCGGAAGTTTGGGTGAGTGCAGTACGTGCACTTGCAAAAGGAAATTTTTACGGAGTCCAAGGTAGGCATTTACTTAGAATGCCCGGCGTTTTTTTAGTTTTGAAAGATAGGATTCTTTGGTCCCACTCTTATCGTCATATTGGGGACGAACCTGACTGGAGCAAAATTCCCGGATGTACTCCTTTGCCTACGGACGAGTATGATCCAGGGATTTTGCCAGCCTAGGTAAGAGCGAAATCCTACATTCTAGGTCCGCCTCCAGGAGGAGGAGATGGAAGCGCGGCCTTACATGCGGCGGATAACTTACTTTCGTTCTCTCTCATACATTTCATATGAGCATGTCCGCGTTCAACGTTCTTACAATATTTTTCTTCATCAGCTGCGCAGGCTGATCTGAATTTTTCGAAACGAGACATCATTTCGTTTATATGATTTTTGCAAGTTTCAGATAGTTTGGACATGTATTCTCTCAAACAACGATCGGATTCATGGCCATGTCTGGAATCCTTACAATAGGTTTGTCTTTCGGTTTTGCATGGATCTTCTCCCGGAGGTCCTCCGGGGCCGCCGCTTGGTTGTGCGAATGTAGTTCCGGTTAAGCTGAGTGCTAGTGCTGAATATAAGATTAATTTTTTCATAATAGGGTTCTCTTGCGGGAGTTTGTTAGTTCCTTAGTTTTATTTTCTATTGCGACCTATAATATTATGATTTAGTTTCATTTTATGTTTTCTATCCTTAAGGAACATTATTATCCGAATAAAGATCATTTTTATTTTGTAAAAAACTTTCTTATAACATTTCCCGGGAACCTTCTTTCCTAACCGGGTTTATCTAGATGCAAAAAATATCTAAATCAAATCTCTCTTTCCAATGAGAGAGAATACGGAGTTTGCATTGAAAAGAAAAGATTTTCTGAAAAGTATATTCGTATCAGGCGCGGTTTTTACAGGGCTTGCCAATTCCTGTAATTCTCAAAAGGATAGTTCTCCTTCTAATCTTGGCTTATTACAAGGAATTCTGGATACTTCTTCCTGTAATACTTCCGACGTTTATAGTTCTTCCGTATGCGCTTTGATCCCGCAAGAAACGGAAGGTCCTTATCCTTTGGATCTGAGCTCTAATTCTTCTTATTTTCGCCAAGATATCACGGAAGGAAAAACAGGAATTCCTTTGAGTCTTGTATTAACGATCCAAAATATAAATGATAATTGTAATCCTATCTCGAATGCAAGAGTGGATATTTGGCATTGTGATAAGGACGGATATTATTCAGGATACAGCGAATCCGGATATTTGGGGGCCAAAAATTATATAGGAGAAACATTCTGCAGAGGGATACAACTTACCGATAGTTCAGGGATCGTAAATTTTACAACGATCTATCCCGGTTGGTATTCTGGAAGGGTGACTCATATTCATTTTCAAGTGTATTTGAATAATGGGCTCGTAGCTACTTCTCAAATCGCTTTCCCGGAAGACATTACAAAAACAGTATATAATACTTCTTTATATTCAGCTCATGGTCAAAACACTTCCGTTCCCGGAAATTGTTATGATAATATATTTAATAACTCAAGTTCCGATCTAAGTTTAGAATTATGTACAATTACAGAGGACTCTTCCACAGGAGGATATATCGCAAGTCTCACAGTCGGGATCGCGAATTAAAAAAATCCAAAAAAGTTCGTCTTAGCCTCTACAATCGAACCTAAGGCGAACGGTTCCTTTTTTATATTTGTAGATGATCGTATCTTCTATTTCGAAATCCGATCATGGAAAAAAACTCCGAAAAAGACAAAAGACTTATCTCTTCCGTTGAATTTTATTTTAGAGAAGGGAACTCAGAAAATTTTCTAAAAGAAGCATGGATCTGGGCCTGGACGCTCGCCAAAGGAAGATATCATTTGGACGAAGATTCCTGTTCTGAGATCGTTTTAAAACTGGTTCTGGATGCGGAAGAAGTATTACATTTATTCAAGGAAAGAGGATATTCAAATTTCCCTGCATTTTTTACGACATATACTAAAAATCTAATATGGAATCAAAGAAGGAAGGAGATCCGGCTCAATCAAAGTGAAATTTTATCGGATGGATTCGAAAGATTTTACGATCCTAGATCCGAATTCACTAATGATATATTGAGCCAAACCCAGGAAACTTCTCTTTTAATCCAAAATATTCTGGCTGAAATGGATCCGATTGTTTCCCTTATTCTAAAGCTAAAACATAGGATTCCCTTAAACTTAAAAGAATCCAGATTATTCTATTCTAAACTAAAAAAGAAAAAATTAAAATTAAGCGATTATTATTCAAAAGATATAGAAGAAGAAAGAAAATCCTGGCTTAGGAAAAAAGAATTAAACGAAAAACTTTCCAGACTTTACCAGGGTATGCAGATCAATCATTTCGAAAATTTAGAAAGATGGAAAATGTCCAGAAAACAGATAGTCGAAGTCTGCGGGGCAGTGACGGAAGAAAAAAGTTTCAAAAAGATAGGCTGGTATCTGGGACTCAGCGAACATTCCGTTCGAAAATCATATTATTTTGCAATTTCCGAATTAAAAAGGAAAGGAGATCTGAAAAAGATCAGATTGTCAGAAGCAGCCTAAGATCAACTTTTGCCTTCTTCCGGACGGATCGTAGGAATAAAAAGTTTTCTCAAAAGTTTGGATTTGTTTTTGAGTTCTGAAATTTCAGCGATCATGTTCGCGACCAATCTTTGTCCAGCTTCCATACCTTTGGTAACGGAACGATTTAAAAGTTTGGAACTTGTTGTGACCATGCTTAACTCCGATTCTTCCGGAGAGATGACTCTGATCTTCACTCCTTTAGGTGGAGAATGAATAATACGAACCGCACGATTGTACATAGTATGATGCACCTTGGTGATCATATGAGAAAGTTTTTTGTTGGAAGGATAAGAAAGCCAACCTTGGAATCCGGGGATCGGATCTGAAAATTCATCCTCGGGGCTATTTAATACTACGGTAATGTCTTTATAACCAGCTTGGATTACAGACTCTACAGGGATCGGATCAGATATTCCTCCGTCTCCATAATATTGCCCGCCTACTTTCCATTTCCCTCTGGTGGCGATCGGCAAAGAAGTTGCGGCTTTCAATAAATTTAAAACGTTGGAGGCGGTTGCCTTCACATATTCCGCCCTTGCTTTTGCAAGATTTGTGACCACCACATAAAAAGGAGAAGTCTCTTTCTTCTCCAAATATTCGGAAGGGAGTCTATACTTTGTCCCGAACAAATAATCTATTAGATATTCTTGATCTAAAAAAGTTTTTCCCCGGAAAGGATTTAAAAAAGAGATCAATTGGCTGCCGGTGAGTTCTTTTCTCCAAATATCCAGGATCTTCAAACCATGAGCATAATCCGTCTCATAACCTGTAGTATAATAAGCTGCAGCGCAGGAGCCGGAAGAAACTCCCAAAATTAGATCGAAGTATGTAGAAGGTACTGCCTGGTTGATGGCGTACAATGCCCCACCTGCAAAGGAACCTTTCATTCCTCCGCCTGCAACTACCAATGCCCGCGCGCCTTTTTTGGCCTTGGGCAAACCTATCATCTCTGACTGCTCCGATTCTCCTGGAGAAAAATACGAACTCATCTAAAGATAAAATTTTCGACCCTTCTCCATTTGCAAGAAACTTGAAATTTCAAAGACCAAATTCGAATTCCTTTTTCTTTCAAAATCGAAACTTTTTTGCAACTTTGAAAATAGAGAGTATGGGGTTAGGGCGGCTCCTCGCATCGCTCGGACCGTGCTGTTCCGACTTCGCGCAGTCGCGCTCATCCCGGCTAAGCCGGGACTAAAGGTCTGCGCATCACTGCCGCGGAGACTCTCACTTAAATTCTAATGAGGAATCGGATTATCATCCTGTTCGATTATAAATCCGGAAATAGAATAGATTCCACGGCATGGAGGATTATTTACTCCGACCCAAGCAGGAGTACCTTCAATAATTACGGAACCTGAAAATGTGCTAGTGGAAAAATCCATTAAGATTGTAGCATCTTCCAAAATGATCTGATCATTTGATAATTTATGACCCAGGATTATGATTTTTAAAGGATTACAAATCGTATCGGTCGAATCACAATATCCGATTGCAGTGTACGGATTCCATTGATAGGAATAATCCGTCCAAGTAAATGTAGCGTCCTGATTGTCTTTAAAGTATATACTTGTGCCGATTCGCACAGGGCAGGACGTAGAAGTATCATTCGGATCCGCGTTCGCTACGAAGTCGAGAATAGCTCCGTAATATCCTGAAATACGAAACGTATCAGTCATTCCGTCCACGGTGCCGACGATGGTTCCGCTAAGCGGATCTTCGCTATCCGTTATATGCAAAGATCCGCCTGTTCCGATTGTATGAGGAAGATTTGTTTGCCAACTCGTCTTCAAAGTCATATTCGAAGCGTTTCCGTCTTTATCTATATAAAAGGTCGTATATCCGGAGACTATCTCGTTATTCTCAGTAATTGCATGCGGATGTATGATATGAATTCCATCTCCGCTATTAGGTGTAGCTAGAAATAAAGGAATATTGCTCGGGTCGCCCGAACAATTGGTATGAAGGATAAATAAAAAGACGATTTTGTAAATTAAGTTTTTGTAACGCGAATAACGCATGTCTCTTGTGTATGAGAAATGAATTTCCGGGCAAGTTGTTTTTATTGTGATAAAGAAGATTCAAAAAAATATTTCTTAGATGAGTCTTAATGAACCGAAAAACTTTAGAAACTTAACCGTCTTTTTATGAAAATTGGCGGGAAAATTCTTTAAATTTTCTTCAAAAAAGATCCAAAATTCGAATCAATAAATACAAAAGAGATTTGACGGGTTGGGCGACGTAATTAATATGGTCTTTACGCCTGAAGGAGTTCGCCCGGGAGGGAAAGAAGCCTGAGGGGATCTTTAAAAGATCTTTGAAAACATATAGAGTAGCGTGACCCGCGAGAT